>JAJYPW010000051.1 GCA_021795055.1 Thermoplasmata archaeon | reverse complement strand
TCGCACCGTGGCTTCGTCAGTGTTGTTGCCGGCATGCAGGAATCTGCGAATTTCGCGTACCACGAAATAATCCGAATCGATTATTGTGTCACATTTTTCCACAAGATCGGAAAGCGTCCCCATAAGGGTGGAACTGATCGCCCCATGGGTAATTTCCATGTGCAGGTTGTTGGAGATTTCATCAGCCTGTTTTTCCATGTTTTTAACCCGCTCGTAAGTTCCATCCATGTCGCCGCCTGCTGATGCAAGCATTTTCTTGATCTCTGAATCTGCGTTCAGGCCCAGTGTGAGCAGGGGCTCAAGTTCAGAAAGTAGCTGTTTCTCACCCACCACGAGAAATTTCTTGAAGAAGTTTCTGCCGACCATCGTTTGCCTTCCGGAGAAAGTGCTGTGGGTAATTTAAATATGATCAGAGCCGTACGCATGCACTAGCTGTATGAATTCATCATACTCCGCCATCGTTGGCTGCCCCTCTGCTGTCGGCTTTTTCCAGCTTACATAACACATGTCGCTCAGATAGATGCAGGAAAAGAACCTCATCCCCGGGATTGTTCCCATTGGGGAGTAACAGAGTGGCAATTGCAAGTCCTTCCTGATTTGGTTTGCCTCTGGAATTGAATCCAGAAAGTCCTGAAGCGATGAAAATTTTGGCGCAATCTTAATGACAAATGGATCCAGCTCAAGCATTTCCTGTATCAGTCTCATTGCTTCCTGAAACGACCCATGAAATGAGACGATTTTCTTGGTCTTGACGTCTGCAAGCTGGCGGGCCACTTTCATATCAAGATCAATGAGAGTTGCACCGGCTTCGATTGAAATCCTGTAAATTCTCAGAGATTTATCCGGCTCTCCCCTGTAGGTAAATATGTAGCGTATCCCGCTGTTTGCAACTTCTTTCAGAAAGCCGGGAAGATCCTCTTCGCTCCCGCCCATGAGGTCGTACCTTAATTCGTAAATCCAGTTCCGGTCCAGTTTTCCTGATTTGAAGGCGTCAAGGACAACCTCAGCTCTGTCACCCAGGGAAACAACTGGAACCCGACTTCCCCTGTAAATGACTTTCTCCGGATCCCAAGAGCGCACGCATCAATATGTGTGTACGCCTTTTAACAGTATGCAGGCAGAAAAACCTACGGCCCGGGGCAAGGTGTCAGCGGCGGTGCCTTTTTCCGCATTCAGGCAAGTGGTATCCGTTCCGCTGAAAAAAGTTTATAGCACTTGTGCAATGGACATTTCCATTTCTTCCTCAATTTGGCGGGTAGAAATGGAAACGCAGTGATAGATATGGACATGATTGAAATCAAGAAGGGAGGGAAATACACTGTTTATTCCAATGGCGGCGGAGACGAGCCCATGAAGACGGAAGGCGAATTTGTTGGCTACACGATCCTTGGTGAAGAGGGAGCCATTGTATTCAGGGTTTCCAATGGTGACAAGAAACCGCTGCTCAGGATAATCCCCGTGAGCGGCCTGTTCTCCATAGAGTTCATGGATGAGGATCTAATGAGCGTGAAAAATAGCGACAGGAACAAGGACGGGGATCACGCCACCTACATAAGCTGAACTTCATAAAGTTTAGAGTATAGCGGACCCGTTGGTCGAAGGTCGCTCCGGAAAAGAACAAGGGAAGAAGCCTCCGCTTCTGCCGTGACCGGCTGCAGGTTCATGCTGCATTTTCCCGTGGTTCTTGCTACCGTGACGTGGGGCTGGAAACTTCGGTGCTCCGGGTTGCTGGCGATTTCCTTCGTCACCCTGACATAGAGTTCTGACGTCTGTGGGAACATGTCCTTCAGGACGATCACCCTGCACTGACCATCACTGGGAAAACACTCCGGTCCGTACAGCTTCATACGGACGGGGTGGCCTACCCTGAAGCGCTTCATTTTTCCCATGATATCCTCCATCTGATGGTCCTTCAGATCTTCAAAGAAAACGAATGTCAGGTGTATATTTTCGGCCGGCGTCACCCGGAGACATGGAACTCCGGACAGGTTTCGCCTGACCTGATCTACGACTGTGCCGCCCACTGGAACTGCGAGGAAAGCTCTCATAGGTGCAAGTAATATAAACAGATAAAAGATATAGAAGTATGTACAGCGTTCCTGATGGGCTCAGATATACCAAAACACATGAGTGGTTCAAACTTGACGGAAAGGTTGCTACCGTAGGCATTACGGACTATGCGCAGCACCAGCTTACTGATGTTGTCTATATAGAACTGCCAAAGGTTGGAGACGGGAAGAAGGCAGGTGAGGTGCTTCTCACAGTGGAGTCCGTAAAATCCGCTGAAGAGGTATATGCCCCTGTATCGGGGACAGTTTCCGAAATCAACAAGGTTCTGGAGAACCAGCCTGAATTGATCAACAAGGACAGTTACGCAAACTGGCTGGTTAGGATCAAGATTTCCGACACACCCAACGGGATGTCTGCTGCGGAATACAAAAAGTTAATCGGGGAATGAGCACAGCAGGGAGAAAGGACAGTTTTTATTTCAGGGCAAAGAGCCTGGAATACAGGAGCAGGGCAGCATTCAAGCTTCTGGAACTTCAGGAGAGATTCGGCGTAATCGGGAACGGTCCTGTCCTGGAGTTCGGCAGTTCACCGGGTGGATGGACTCAGGTTGCACTGTCATTCACCGTGGGACCTATACTCTCGATCGACAGGGTCGCGATGGAGCCTGTAGAAAGAGTGACGTTTCTCAAAGCTGATCTTCTCGACCCCTCAGTTGAGGTGAAGATCAGGGACTGGTTGTCTGCAAACAACCTGGGGGGTTTTTCAACGGTGCTTTCGGATGCCATGGTCAGGACGTCCGGAAACCATTCCCTGGATCATTCCAGGTCATACGAAATATGCAGGCGGGTGCTGGATCTCTCCCTGATGTTTCTTACGGATGGCGGATCCGTCGCCGCAAAGATGTTCCAGGGGGACCTCACTGCAGAGCTTTTTAGGAAATATTCGGCGTTCTTTGGTTTCAGGAAGACAACCTCTGTTTCTGCCACCAGGGAGGGGAGCAGTGAGATATACCTGGTCTTCAAGAAGTTTGCTGGGAAACGGGTACGCTGATCAGTGCTTCTATCTGGCTAACTATCTCCCTTTCTACAATTACTGCAATCTTCTGATCCTTGCAGTTCCTGAAGAGATCATTGAGGGAAACCGCAATTGCATCGATCCTTGATTGCTGCAGCTCGTGGAACCCCTTGATTTTCTCGATCTCGTCTTGCCAGGATACTGTGAACTGATCCGGATCGGGATCGGGAAAGAATTTCTTTCTCAGCCTTGTTTTTCTCAGAGAGTGCCTTATTAGCGATATGGTCCCTATGTTCCTGGTATACGATGTTGAGAATTCGCTTTCCGGCAGATCAAGTGGCACCAGGCGCTTACCGTTTTGCAAAGCATACCTGACTGCGTTCAGAAAGATAGGGGGTGGAACCATGACTTCGCCATATACCGCAAGCTTGTACCCGTATATGATGTCGTAATCCGACAGACCGACCCTGAATGGTTCATCGAGAAAATGCTTCAGGCCATCCATTTCCTCTGGCGACATCGATATGGCTACTATCTCCGGGTCGAAGTCTTTCAGGATTGAATCTATCTCCTCTCCCTCGCTCACAAGTCCCCGTACTCCTCCGATAAGCAGGATGTTGTTGCCGTTTATGGTCAGCGTTGCTCTTTTCATGGAGGATTTCTGTTTCTTTCCAGAAGCGGCTTTATGTTGCCATGATCGCAAGAATCCCTTAATTCCGTGATCGTGACGATGTTCTGGGGGACATTCACTTTTTCGGTTTCATTCGGGGATACCAGCAGGAACTCTTTCTCCATGGCAGCTGATGCCTTGACTATGGCGTTAATCCTGTTTATTTCCTCTTTCAGTGCCCTGATTGCTCCAAGCGTGAACAGGAAGTCGTCTCTCTCGCATGCAACCGCGTCGTAAGGGGCCTTTTGGGTGGGATAGATGCTGTACCCAACGTTTTCCAGCAGGGTTATCACTTCCTTCAGGAATGTGTCATCCGTCTGATAATCCTGGTTTCCTATTAGCGTTGATCTGGTTATTTCCACCAGATCCATTTCCTGCCTGATTTCATCGTCAAGAAGATTTTCAATCTTGTTCAATACATCTATGGTAGCCGCATTTCCGGATTCGTACAGCGAGATTGAACGCCTGGAAATCCCGACCTTTGTGGAAACATATCCTATGGAAAGTCCCTGTTCTATCCTTACCCTGTGCATCTTCAGGCCGTCAATCGGTACATAGTACCCGCCGGGACCGGAGAAAATGTAAGGTTTCCTTCCTGATAGATAATCGGAGAAGGTTTCGACGGACAGCATGGGAACGCCATGCCTGAAGTACATAACACCTCTTTCCATGTCCCCGACGCTTGACCGCCTGCCCACGGCAAGCGCAGCCCCCCCTATAAGTTTCGAAATCCTTAGGATTTCAAGGGCAACTCCGTTGCGCAGGGTGTCGATGTTGTAGAGAACTTTGATCACGTACTTCTCAGTTTGGGACCTGGCTATTATATCGTATGCACTAAGCCCTGCAAGGTCAAGTTCTGACACCTCAAATCTGTGCTCTGAAAGAGAACAGATAGTCTCTTCCACTAGTTCCTTTCGGAAACCATCCACACCATTATGCATGAATCAGACTATATAAACTTGACTCTGGAGCTGGCAACCGGGTTTCCGTCAGCTTGAATGGCGGCACAACGGGACATTTCGCCCTGCTGACAATGGAGATCGCCGGCATGTCTTCAGTACACGCGCCCTGCTATGCCGTTAGTGGGGCGTCTATCCCGCCAGAAGCTTTTCAAGCATTTTCCTGGCCTGTGTTCCCGGGTCCTTGCTCTCTTTTATGGAAACGTCTCTGCCGTAGTTTTTTGGCACGTATGTGGTAGTCTTCAGCTCAGATCTTCTGAAAAATGTAATGCTTGCACTCTGTGGGAATAGTCTGGCAAACTTGTCCAGTTTCCCTTCGGGCCACCTGTCTTCGCTGTAAACCATTTTTTCCGACATCCTTATGCCGTTCACGGCTAGAATCTCGTCCTCTGCAATCAGGTCTGCCTCCCAGGCGCTTGAACCTTCAACCACGGAAACCACTTTGGTCGTTGGCCCTTCCGCTTTAAGTATGATGCCGGACCATCCCTCCTCAAGTTTCTTTACTGCCATTTCCAAACCGGCACCTACCATCAGCGATTCAAATGGAATCTCCTCGGTTCCTTTTACGTAAGAATCTATGAATGCTGTAAGATCCTGCCCGGTGATCTCCTTCAGTCCGCCAAGCAGATCCTTTTCCGTGTACCCCTTCCCGTCTTTCCTGTATTTTTCAAACAGGAGCCTGATCAGATCGTCGAGGCTCTTCTGCCCGAGCGTAGTTGCGACTATCTTGAGGTCAAGCGCGAATCCCAGCATCATTCCTCCCAGGTAATAGCTGACTGATGAGTTCTGGGTATCAGCGGTCGGCTGGTATTGCTTTATCCAGCTGTCGTAAGACGATTCATACAGAGACTGCCTCTTCCTGCCAGGTCTGTCGAGATAAGACTTGATTTGCCTGGCCAGATCGTCAAAAAAGCCAGGCCTATCAACAAGGCCGGCCCTCAGAAGCAGCTTTTTCGCATAATAATCTGTAATTCCTTCGGCAAACCAGAGCATATTGGTATAGTTCTCGACCTTGTAATTAAACGGCCCAAGCTCCACAGGCCTGATTCGCTTGACGTTCCACATATGGAAATACTCGTGCGCGACGGTCGACAGCATGGCTCTGTACGATTTCTGGTTAAGCGGCATGAGCCTGTCCATGATTATGACAGTGGAGTTCAGGTGTTCCAGGCCTCCCCCACGGGCATCGGAAAAGTCAAAGATGAAACAGTACCGCTTGCACGGAATTCCCTTCATCATCGAGGAAGCAGCGTTTGCGATCTTTTCCACGTCTGCTGCAAACGTATCCAGCTCCATCAGGGGATTCCCGTAAATGGAAATTTCGTGTTCTTTGCCATCGACCCTGAAAGTGAAAACCTGCTGGGTGCCAATTTCGAAAGGTGTATCTGCAAGGATGTCGTAATTTGTCGCCCTGAACCTGTTGCCGTCTATCTTTTCAAGACCTGTAGTGATGTGCCATCCATCAGGGATGGAAAGCTCGATTTCAGAGGTCTGCTCCTTGTACCCTTCCACATAGAACAGCAACCCTGAAGGGTTCAGGAGCGCATGCGTGGCATCAGCATGGCTCGCTCTCGGCGTGAGTTCACTGGCATATATCTCATAAACTACTTCCACAGATCCTGTTTCATCGCGGGGTACTCTCCAGCTAGATTTGTCAAGCTTTGCCGCCTTTAGCGTTGTCCCTGTCGAGGTCCTGAACGAGATGGTTCTTATCCTCCCTGAATAGTCCCTTATCTTGTATGATCCTGGAGTCCAGTTAGGCAGTGTTATCTGAACCTGCGGATCGGTTATCTCCTCAATGACCAACCTTACAGAGATAATTTGCTGGGCCCTTTTTTCAAGTGATATGAAATAAGTTATCTTCATCTGTTAAAGGCGTGATACAGATAATCGATTTAATGTTCCTTATCAACTTGCGGAAACATTCACCGGCTGGAACCTTACCGGAACATATTCACTTTAAATGGTGAAATGCACTAAGCCAACTGTGCCAGCCACTGTAATGGAATATTCCGGAGGCTCGATAGTGATCAGGACGGAGGGTGGCTTGACACCGGATTATGTTCTAA
>JAJYPW010000050.1 GCA_021795055.1 Thermoplasmata archaeon | reverse complement strand
CGCCTGTTCAAGAGGCAGATTGTTCATGGTGATTACGTTATCAAGCATACGGATCTGCACAGGGATTACATCGTTCAGCTTTTCGAGGGTGTCTGTCCGTCCAAGGTTTATAGATGACAGGTTGCAAACCACAAGATCTCCGGAAATGTACCGTTTCACTATTTCCTCTTCAGCAACGCCTTCATTCTCGAGGACAGTTGGTGACTGGTTCTGGCAGATTTCCGTACACAGGTTGGAAGAATAAATCATGCCGGCGTGCCTGTTCGGGTTCATCCTGTTCACAGTATCCCTGTTGAAAATGAACGGGCCCCCTGTTTCATAAAGGCTCCTCAATATCTGGCCAAATATATCGAGCGACGGGATAGTTTTCCTGCTTATCCTGCTGTCGGAAACACAGTCCAGGTATCTCTTTTCCCACTCTTCTCCCCAGAAATCTTCCAGGGACCAGCCTTTGACGCTCCTGATCTCATGGGGATCAAAGAGATTCCACTCACCGTCCTTCTCAATTTCCCTGTAAAAAAGATCGGGTATGCACACTCCCGGAAAAACATCGTACGCCTTCCTCCTTTCATCGCCGTTGTTGGTTTTCAAGTCAAGGAAATCCAGAATATCCTTGTGCCATATGTCCAGCCACAGGCTGATTGCGCCTGCGCGCTGCCCCAGCTGGTTTACCGATACCGCGGTGTCATTGTAAAGCCTCACCCAGGGAACTATTCCGCTGCCGGCGCCCTTGTATCCTCTTATGGTACTGCCGAGCGATCTCAGTTTCCCCAGATATACTCCCATTCCGCCTCCATTCTGGGATACCTTGGCAAAGGTTGTCACCCCGTCGAATATAGCTTGAAGCGAGTCATCGGGCGTATCAATGAAGCAGGAACTGAGCTGCCCGTCAAGTCTCCTCGCGTTGGCAAGCGTCGGTGTCGCTACGGTTATGTACAGGTTGGAAAGGACTTCATAAAATTTCTTCGCCCATTTTATCCTATCTTCCCGCTTCTCGGCAATGGCCAGGAAACAGGCAATACCCATAAAGGTCTCCTGAGGGAGTTCCAGAACCTCATCCTCAAGACCCTTTATGCAATATCTGTCTGAGAGATGTTTTAATCCTGCGTATGTGAACAGCCTATCCCTGTCAGGCTTGATGTATGATCCGAGCTCTTCAAGTTCTTCCTTCCTGTATGCCTGCAATACCTTTGGATCGTACCTGCCTATCTTCGTCAGGGTGTTCACGAGATCGTAAAAGCTGCCATATTCATGCGGGGACAGCCGGTTCTTGGATGCTTCCCTGTAAAGATCATGGAGAAGCAGACGGGCAGCCACGTAAGTCCAGTTCGGTTGGGATGCCGTAGTTTTCTCGTTTGCAACTTTTATGAGGGTTTCCTGTATCGCCCTGGTTGAAACCCCCTCGTAGAAATGAATTTGGGAATCGACTTCAAGGACAAGCGGATCAACCCCTGTCAGCCCGTCACAGGCATCCATGACAACACTCCTGATCTTGCCAACATCTATCGGCACTCTCTCTCCTTTCCTGTTGGTCACCGTTGTTGGGCGGAGCCTGAGATCAATTCGCGGTTGTTCAAGCACGACCTGTCCCTTTCCGGAAGGAATCGACTTTTCAGATAGGCGCTGCTTTTCTTCCCTTATTTTTCTCCTGTTTTCCCTGTAAAGGATGTAGGACTCGGCCACTTCGGAAAATCTCTTTCCACCGATTCCCTCGTTCAAAAGCATTTTGATTACGATGTCCTGAACGTCTTCTACCGTCGGCGTACCACCTGCATCCTCAAGGGACTTCAGAACCATCCCGGTAAATTTCTCAGCATCATCGATATCGCCGATCCCCGAAGAGTGCATTGCCTTGAAAATAGCCTGTGTTATCTTTTTAGGCTGAAATTCCACTACCTTTCCGTCCCTCTTCACAATCGTGTCGATCGCCATCTTCAAGCCACCTGCTGGTAAAAGGGAAGAAGCGCTGACGAATCTAAAGGAAATTTGACACTCTTATGGAATTGGATTTTAAGTGGGTTGATACTATATTGATCTAGATATTTAACCAGACATTTATCCATTAATAGTCATGAAGTTAGTAATATTTAAAGTTAATAACCGGAATCCAGCAACATCGTGATACGTAAGGGCAATTGATATGCTCCTCCTCAGTAACGTCATTTATGTCCGTAAAATGCCTGCAGCAGAAAAAGGCTAAATGCACGCGAATCCACTTAGAATGTTTTTAAGGACGATTTTCCGGATCCTTATTATCAGGCATCATAAAGCGAATGAAAACTTGCTTGAGGGCGGATCAACGGTTGAAAGCATAAATGACGGCAAAGATCACTCACTATTTCTTTATCTCTATGAGCGAGTCATACCATGGGATCGGGCTCCCGCTAATGCCGGGGTATAAGGTGGCAATGTTCAGGGCCTTGGCTTCCCTATTGGCCAGCGCCTGGCTGAACCTCGTGAGCGCAAAGTCAGTGAGGCCCCGTGCCATCCCTTCCGTGACATTATGTATGAAATCCGTCTCCGATCTTACAAGTTCCTTGATGACATCTGAGGAAATGGAGTTAAAAGTGTCATTCTGCAGCTGGGGATTCTCCTCCAGTATGGTTGTAACCGTCTTGACAAGCAATTCGTACTGAAGGTTTATGTCCCTGTTTATATATTTCACAAGGTTCGTGGTGAAGATGAGCCTGTTGTGTCTGGAAAAGGCATAAATCACCGCGAATTCTGTAGGTAAAATGGATCCTACCACGATTGCAGAAGCGATGAGGTTCAGCAGGAAATTCTCGACAATCGGCTCACGGATATATGAGAAAAAGTAGTCGTTGATGATCCTGTTCCTGCTCTTGAACCATTCCGTAGTTCTCCAGGACTCATAGATCGGTTCCCTGAGATTCTGCGGCAGGGCATGGACTGCAATCTGGGTGTAAGAGTCAGCATGCAATGTTTCCTGGAAGGATAATCCGGAGTACGCCGCAATCACTTCCGGCGAGGTGAAATAAGGCAATATGACCTCATAGTTGGAAAAAAGTACACTTTCAACAATCATCAGGGAGGAAAGAGTGCGCATGAATATCTTCCTGTCAAGGTCAGACAGCGCTGAGAAATCCCTGTTTTCCCTGTCAAGGTTGAACTCTGCGGGATTATAGGTATTGGAAACAATTTTTCTGTAAATTGAAGCCGCCCATGGATACTTGGGGTCGTCCAGTGACAGTAGATTTGTGTGGCTCCCCCCAATTATACGTTTCCTGCTGGCCCACTTATCCCCGCTCTCGTTGAAGAGGAAGATCCGCTGCATCCTGTCCCTTGCGGAAAGTCCACTTTTGCTCTCTATCATATCCATCTTACCCGTGTTTGAACGCTTTAATTTAACCTCATTGATACAGAATATAAATACAGTATCTTTAGCGTCCGTCCCCCTGACGGGATCAAGAACTTGGGGTTTGTCCCAATCCATGCAATTCCGTACGGGTTCGAAATGCTTTACCTGTGATTCCTGATATTGTTCAACTTTCTTCACCTCCCGGGTTCCTGAGGCAAATAAGTCATGATAGTATATGTACGGCGCAGGAATACCGTTGCATGGGAATCGTCGAATGCGTTCCTAATTTCAGCGAAGGAAGGGATGAGAAAATTGTGTCCTATATAAAGGAGGCAATATCGTCGGTGGAAGGGATATCGGTCCTTGACACTGAAATGAATCCGGACCACAACAGGGCCGTGATAACCTTCGCAGGGGATTCTTCCATAGTTGTAGAGGCAGCCTTCAGGGGGATAAAGCGTGCGGCAGAGCTTATAGACATGACCACCCACAAGGGAGAGCACCCGAGATTTGGTGCTGCCGACGTAATCCCGTTCGTGCCGGTGACAGGAGACATTGAGGAATGTATCAAACTGGCAGGAGATCTTTCGGACAGAGTTGCCAGGGAACTGTCGATACCTGTATACCTGTACGGAAGCGCGGCAAGGATTCCATGGAGATCCAATCTGGAAAACATCAGGAATGCGAAATTCCAGATTGAGGAGCTCAGGGAACACATCTCCGAGGGCAAATGGAAACCGGATGCAGGACCTCAGGCAATAGGGAAGGCAGGCGCATGCATAATCGGGGCAAGGGAATATCTCGTAGCGTACAACGTAAACCTCGACACTCCAGACGTTGACGTGGCAAAGAAGGTGTCGAAGCAGATCAGGGAAAAGGCAGGAGGGCTCAAAAACGTAAAGGCCCTGGGATTTTACCTTTCCGAGAAGAACCGCGCGCAGGTGTCAATGAATCTGGTGGATTTCAAGTCAACTCCTGTCTACAGGGCTTATGAAAACGTCAGGATGGAGGCAGCAAGGTATGGCGCGACACCGGTCGAAAGCGAGATCGTGGGGTTGATTCCCCTTAAAGCGGTGCTCGATACAGCAGCCTACTACCTGAGGATGGAAAGCATTCCCGAGGATCAGATTTTTGAGACCAGGCTCTCGAAATCCATGGGCCAGGATACTCTTGGAAACTTCATGTCGAGACTCGCGTCCTCATCCCCCACTCCGGGAGGAGGGGCAGCAAGTGCAATGGTGGGCGCGATAGCCGCAGCCCTGTCTAGCATGGTAGCTTCACTCACCGCAGGCAGGAAGGCCTACGCCTCAGTCAGTTCAGAGATGGAGAAAATTATCGCCGAATCCAGGGGGATCATGTCAGAGATGACCACGCTGATGAAGCAGGATGAGGAGGCTTTCAACGGCATTTCCGCAGTCTGGAAAATGCCCAAGGAGACGGAAGAGCAGAAGGAGGCAAGGAGCAGAGAGCTTCAGAAAGCGCTCGTGGACGCTATAGGTGTGCCAATGAGAATAGCGAAAGGATGCCGCAGTATCCTCGGTGGTTTGAAGGTTCTTGCGGAAAAGGGCAACAAGAATGCAATCAGCGATGTTGCCTGCTCGGCTGAATTCGCGTTTGCAGCAATGCGTGGGGCATCGTCCAACGTACTGATAAATGCAAAGTCCCTTGCCAGTGGAGAAGAAAGCACGAAACTGGTTAACGAGACCGCAACTCTGATAGAAGAGTCAGAAAAAATTCTAAAAGAGGTAAGAAAAATTGTGGATTCTAAAATAATACAGGGTAACTAGAATAGCGATTTCTTGATTGCAGAATCCACCTTGGTTTTAAGCTCAGGCGAAATCTCATTGATCTGGTGGGCACCCTTCGCGTGTTCAGCAATCTTCTTCACGAGATCTTCCCTGTTCTTCTCATCTGCAGAAAAACTGCAATTCATTCCTATGTCCGAGCACTTGAACTTGTATTTTGCCATAATATCAATGGTGAATGAATAAATCAATATATAAGCTTGACTGGCGCCGACTTCTGGTTTTAGAAATATGTCCAGGCCTGCAAACAACCTTTCGGTAATGCGTCCTATCTGAATCGTAAGCATCCAAGCTTTTTAACCGGAGATCAATCACCCCCGCAGTGGAAACTGCACAAACTGTGGAATCCGTGCACGGGAACAGGTGGTTCATCGGATATTTCTTCTCCAACCTTGCATCCGGCCTCATCTCACCGCTGATCCCGCTGTACGTGCTTCTCTATCTCAAACTCTCAGTGCTCTACGTCGGCATTGCGTCTGCAATAGTTTCCACCGCTTCCGTGCCGGTTCTCATTCTTTGGGGAAATCTGTCGGACAGGTATGGCAGGAGGAAGGTCTTCATTGTGCTGGGTTTCGTTGGAGGCGGGGCCTCCCTGTTTGGGGTAATGTTTGCATCCAACATATGGCTGTTTGTGGGAATACTCTCGCTTTTCCAGATAATAGTGATGGCCAGCGTTCCCGTTGCCACGATGATAATCATCGAGAATTCGGCCAGGGAGAGCTGGCCAAATGTGATGTCACGTTTCAACATGGTTGCATCTGTGGGAAACGTAGTAGGGCTGGCAGCAGGCGCAATTTCTATCGTATGGGTTTCGTTGGATGCCAAGATGCTTGTTTTTCTTTATATAGCCGCTGGAGCCGTGTATATACTGGCCGGGTTGATGGTTCACCTGCTCATACCAGAGCCGGTAAAAAAAATTCAGAGAAAAAGGCTGGCGAGCATATACTCAGTGCGGATCGTGGAAAAACTTCGGTTTTTTCCAAGCAACATGATACACATAATTTCCCCAAGGCAGCACAGCGACAGATCCATCAGCGGCGCCACCTGGGGATTCCTTGCCTCCTGCGCATTCCTGATGTTCGCATTCCAGGTATTCTTCGTCCCGTTTCCCGCGTATATGATTGACATTCAGAAATCTTCAGATCTGATTATCTACCTTATGTACCTTGGCAATGCTGTACTCGGGGCATTCAGTTACAGGTTTTCAGGCAGGGTGGTGAATTCTCTGGGTCCAGGAAAAGTTCTCCTCGGTTCGCTCCTCACCCGGGGCATAATCTTCGGCATTGCGGCGATACTTGCCCTGGCATACGTTCTTGGCTCGGCTACTGTATTTTCCCTGATAATAATGTATTCAGTTCTTGGAGGGATCTGGAGCCTGATATCAATCAGCCAGCTGACCATCCTGTCCAACAACGTGAAGACTTCGGTTAAGGGGCGGGCGATTGGATATTACAACTCCCTTACAGGGGTAGGCCAGATTATGGCCGCACTCGCGGCAGGTTACCTTTCAGAGATACTGGGATACGGCGTGACCTTCTCGCTGTCCGTAATGTTTCTTGCAATATCGGGAGTATTTCTGATGAAAGCAATCAGTTCCATGTCAGGGAAGAAGAGAGGAGCCGCCGGCGCCACCGCACCAGCCTAGAATGAACCCCTTAGCCTCTTTCTGTCTATGCTTATGCCTTTCGGGGTGAGTATGAAGAAAGCCTTGGTGAGGGCGGCCA
>JAJYPW010000049.1 GCA_021795055.1 Thermoplasmata archaeon | reverse complement strand
AGTCTCGGGCGACATCGCCTTCATTGAAGGTTCCAGGATCATAGAGGCTTCCCATGTCAGCGAGGCGTTGAAAATGTACCTTCCCGTGGAAGAAAAGATAAAGAAGAGCTACGGAAATCTCCAGTCCGCAGTTTCCTCAGAATCCACACTGTCCCAGAAGCCGGAAGAATATTACTACACTTTCACCAACAATCCGGAAGATCCGACCTACAGGTGATCCGGTACAGCCGCGATTACCTGTCACCACGCACCATGGACAGGCGAACCCCTTAGATATCCAGTTCAATAACGCATTTTCTGGATCCGTCTGTGAATTTTTCTGCAATGGTAAAATCGGCGTCCGTTGACTTCTTTATGATGTCGGATTCCAGAACCCCACAGATCTGGCCGGAATGACCCTTAGCCAACTCGTAGAATATGCAGTTGCTCCTCACTATCCTGACCTTGTCTCCGGAGACCTCCAGCCTTGCATAATACCCCAGCCTGTTTAGTGTGGACACAAAGCTTTCCAGGCTCCTGATCTTGTCCTCCCTGCTGGCATCATCGTGCAGGAAACCGTCTCCAGCGGAAGATTTCAGAATTTTCAAGGCGACCCTGTCAAGCAGTTCCCCAACCTTATCCGATCCAAATTCTTCCTCTAGGGTTTCGACCATCAGTGATGCAAACAGGCTGTATTTTTTCGGGAAAAGTTCATAACCCTTTTCAGTGAGGCCAAAATATTTCCTCGGCCTGCCCCTTCCGCTGTTCCTGAAAAACGACTTAACGTACCCCTTCCTCTCCAGGTAATACATGTGCTCATTTACCGCAGTCTTGTTGATGTGCATCATTGAGGAAAGATCATCCACGCTCTTATCCTCCCTGCACAGGGCCTCGAGGGCGGAAGCTTTCACCCCTCCGAATACCGATTCCACAAGACTGACATCAGACTCCGTCAACGAACAAGCATTGATGCGCAGTATAAGAATTTAGTTATTAAAAACATACAAAAGTGTTTAAATAGGTTATGACGATTAAAGGGACGTTATGCCGACGCTAGAAATCAGAAACCTATCAGCAAGGGTGGAGGACAAACAGCTCCTCAAAGATGTTTCCATGACTGTCAATGGTGGCGAAATACACGCTCTGATGGGCCCGAACGGTGCAGGCAAGAGCACACTTGGATACGTGCTAATGGGTCATCCGAATTATGAGGTTACATCTGGGTCTGTGAAGATAGATGGCAAGGAGCTCATCGGGAAGAACCCGGAAGAGAGAGCCAAAGCCGGTCTTTTCCTTGCTTTCCAGAACCCGGTAGCAGTTCAGGGAGTGAAGCTTTCAACCTTCCTCAGGACTGCCTACAACCAGGTGCATCCGAATGAGAAGCTCACTATCCAGGAATTCTACGACAGGATGAAGCAACACATGAAGAAAGTTGGATTGGACGAATCCTTCATCTCCCGGTCCGTGAATGATGGTTTCTCTGGCGGCGAAAGAAAGCGATTCGAAATACTGCAGATGGTAATGTTGAGGCCGAAATTTGTGATACTCGATGAGATTGACTCTGGCCTAGATGTTGATGCCCTCAAAATGGTCGCGGAAGAGATAAAGGAGTATTACAACCAGGAAGTTGGGTTCCTGATAATCACACACTACCAGAGAATTCTCAAGAACATAGAGCCCCAGTTCGTTCACATTCTTATGAACGGAAAGATGGCAATGGAAGGGGACAACTCAATATCCCTCCGTATTGAGGAAGAGGGATATGACTGGATAAGGGGTGTTTGAAATGGATGTAGATTTCAAGAAGGACGAGGAACTGGAACAGCTCCTTAAGGAGCTAAACAACATGAAGCAGAATGATTATGAGTTCCATGACAACCTTAAACCCGTATATTCCACCGGGAAAGGGCTGACCAGGGAGACGGTTGAGGAGATATCCGAAATAAAGAAGGAACCGGAATGGATGAGGAGGGGAAGGCTGAAAGCGCTGGAAGTGTTCCAGTCCAAGCCCGTTCCCACATGGGGTCCGGATCTGTCCGGAATTGACTGGGAAAACACCTCATATTATAACAGGCCGGATGAAAGAAGGGTAAATGACTGGAATGAAGTCCCTGACCAGATAAAGGCGACTTTCCAGAAACTTGGAATTCCTGAGATTGAGCAGAAGTACCTCGCAGGTTCAGTTGCCCAGTACGACAGCGAGGGCGTATACCACAACCTGAAAAAGGTCTGGGAGGACAAGGGCGTGGTCTTCATGGATCTGGATTCGGCGATTCAGAGATATCCGGATCTGGTGAAGGACTATTATTGCAAGGCTGTGCCAATTACTGACAACAAATTTGCAGCCCTTAACGGGGCAGTCTGGAGCGGCGGTTCGTTCCTATACGTTCCAAAGGGGGTGCAGATAGACATGCCACTGCAGACCTATTTCCGTATGAACGGAGAGGCTACGGGGCAGTTCGAGCATACTATAGTCATTGCAGACGAAGGTTCAAAGGTCCATTATGTGGAAGGCTGCCTTCCTGCAGATGAAATAGTAAGCAGGGGAGACACATTCACTCCCATAAGCACTGTCAATCTACTGGACAGCGTCATGACCCACTCCGGCAGGAAATCGCAGGTCACCAGGACATTCATCCATCCTTACGAGGGTAAGATGCTGACAGTGACTCCGCTTTCCAGAGGCAATGCATTCAGGCTTACGGTTGAGCACCCTGTTCTTGCGGTAAGGAGATCCGATGTCGATGCAGGTGGATCACGGGGAGGAAGAACGAAACAGTTATCAACGGAGAGGCTGCTGTCTAGCCAGCCTGATTTCATCAGGGCGGATGAGTTGAAGGAAGGGGATTTCATTGTGTATGTTGCCCCCACGGAGACGGCGGATGATCCCTCAATAGACGAACCGCTTTTAAAGCTAATTGGGCTTTATGCAGCCGCGGGCTCTTTGGGCATTGACCAGGCATCCGCGATCAGGGAAGTCAGTTTCAGTTACGGAAAGTCCGGAATTGCAAAAACTCTGGCGACGGAAACAGCCAATCTCGTAAAACTCCTCGGGGGAGAAGCGACCATTGCGAGATCTGAGAATGGGCTCACCACAGTATCATCAAAATCCGGAGAACTAATAAGCCTGCTGACAGGCCTGGCCAGGGATGATGGAAATGGCAAGAAATTCTCCGAGAGGATAATGCTCATGCCGCCTGAGAAACAGAAACTTATCATTGATCACTATTCAAGCGCCGTTTCAGCATTCGGGGGAAGGGATCACAGTTCATCTTCAACAGTGAGGCTTTCCGCTGCCGGCGAGACAATGGCCTTCCAGTTGCAGGAAATGCTGGCACGAATAGGAACATTTGCCTCCATAACTCCAGGAAAAGCCAGAAACAGGGCAAATCATGACACAGACAGCAGCAGAAAGGCACATTACGTGGTGCAATACCATAAGAACAGGCAATTCTCCGAGGTACAGAGATCAGGCAACATTTTCTTTGTTCCAATAAAGAGCATCGCCAGCGAGGATTACAATGATCTCGTATACAACCTTGAAGTGAGCGGGGAGAACACCTATCTGGCGAAAGGCTTTGCCGTCCACAACTGCACAGCCCCAAGATACGACAGGGATTCGCTCCACAGCGCAATAGTGGAGATTTACGTGAAGAAGAACGCCAAGGCAAGGTATACCAGTGTCCAGAACTGGTCCAAAAGCGTCTACAACATGCCAACAAAGCGATCATGGGTGGACGAGAATGCTCAGATGGAATGGGTGGGCGGCTCTCTCGGTTCCAAGGTCACCATGCTTTACCCATCTTCATACCTGAGGGGAGCGCATTCCACGGCATCAAACCTGAACATTGCACTCGCCGGCGCAGGAACCTACAAGGACACCGGGGCCAAGGCGCTTCACTTTGCACCATACACCAGTTCCAGGATAGTAGCCAAGAGCATCAGCATAGAGGATGGAAAGGCCATATACAGGGGTCTCCTCAGGGTGAACAAGGGAGCGGTGCACTCCAAGAGCAAAGTGCAGTGTGACGCTCTTCTGATAAACGATCAGTCCTCGTCGCTCACTTTCCCGCATGATGAGATTTATGAACCGACTGCGACTTTCTCCCATGAGGCGTCCGTGGGAAAGATTGGCACAGAGGAGCTGACATACTTGAGATCCAGAGGGCTTTCGGAAGACGAGGCCAGTTCAATGATAGTGCTGGGATTCCTTGACGACGTGATGAAGGAGATTCCGATGGAGTTCGCCGTAGAGATGAACAGGCTGATAAAGCTTGAAATGAGCAAATTCGGCGCAGTCGGATAAGGCAGGAAGGGGAATCCGATGGAAACGTTTGTTGATGCACTCAGGGATCGTTTTGGGAATTCAGCCTATGAATTCAGGCTGGAAAGCTTCAAGAAGTTTCTCAGGGCAAAGCCCAGGGAATACAAGGAGAGTCCGACCACAAAGGACTATGTCAGCATATCCGAGGGTGAGCTAGAAATGCTGATGGGGAGCAGCGCGGAAGCTGGGTCCGCACCTATTCAAACTGAAAGGCACTCTGCGCCTTCGGGCGCGGATATTCTGCTCGTCGATGGAGAGCTTCAGCCGGTGAGGGAGATAAGCAAGGTGACCATCGCCGATCTCAACTCTGTCTCGTGCAATGCGAACCGCGGGACTGAAGTTTTCATGAGGGTTGGAAAGGAGAGGGAGGAACACCTTATCAATGCGTCATGGAAGAACGGCTATTACGTGCAGATAGAGGACGATGCCGGTCAGGTGAACCTCGATATAGAAAATGTCTATTCGGGGGATTTCAGCATACCTACGAAATCCTTCATAGAATGCGGCGACAACAACTCCGTCATCATCACTGACAGTTACAGTTCCGGGAAGGACAACAGCAACGTTTTCGGAAAGAACATTTACATAGTTGTCGGAAAAAATTCAAGGGTAACATATAACTACATTCAGGACAAGGCCGATCACAGCACCGATATTACATTCGTCAGATCATTCCTTTCCGAGGGCGCAGAATTCAGGATATTCCACCTGAACAGCGGATCTTCTAAGGTAATATTCCATAACGAGTCGGAAATGATTGGAGACAACTCCACATTCCGTACGCATGGTGTGAGTTTCTCCTCCGATAAGCAGGGGATGGACATAAGGGACAGCAGTTTTCAGACCGGCCTCTCCACCCATGCCGACATCTCGGTAAAGGGGGCAGTGACCGGCGAAAGCATAACGATGCACCGCGGAAACATTGACATAGAGGAAGTCAGCGTCCAGTCAACCGGTTTCTACGATTCAAAGCTTCTCCTCCTCTCCGACAAGGCATACGCGAACTCCAAGCCTGCCCTGATAATCCTCAACAACAACACTAGATCAAAGCACGGATCGGCAATTAGCAGCGTTGATGAGGATGAGCTATTCTATCTTCAGAGCAGGGGTGTGGACAGGAACAGCGCCAGATCAATAATCACCGAGGGTTTCATGGTTTCCGCTGTCGAACAGTCAGGGTCTGACAGGTTAATTAATAAAGTCCATGAACTTTCCCGACATGTTGAACTGTGATGTTGAATCCCGCCAAAATAAAGAATGACTTTCCAATTTTCAGGAGAAAGATAGACGGAAAGGAGATCATCTACCTGGACAATGCTGCGACCACCCAGAAACCAAGATCCGTCATTGACACGATCAAGGATTATTACGAGAATTTCAACAGTAACGTCCACAGGGGTATATACAAACTCAGTGAGGAAGCTACTGACATGTACGAAAAAGCCAGGAAGAACGTCTCTGAATTCATTGGAGGAAAGGAACCGAACGGCCTTGTATTTGTCAGGAACACCACTGAGGCGCTTAATCTTCTTGCATCCTCAATAGGGCAGTCCCTGAAGAAGGACGATGAAGTTCTCCTCACCCTCATGGAACACCACTCAAACATCGTTCCATGGCAGTTCCTCATGGAAAAGGGAGTGAAGATTAAGTACGCTGACCTGAAGGATGACGGAACCCTGAACATAGAGGATTTCACTTCGAAAATCACTCAGCACACCAAGGTTGTTTCCGTGACCCATGTCTCAAATGTTCTCGGCACAATAAACGATGCGAAGGAGCTTGCCAGAATCGCACACGAGAAGGATGCGACCTTCATACTTGACGGTGCGCAGAGCGTGCCTCATATGCCTGTAGACGTGAAGGACATAGATTGTGATTTCCTCGCCTTTTCCGGCCATAAGATGCTTGGACCTATGGGTATAGGGTGCCTATTCGGTAAGCCTGACATGCTCAGCAAACTCCCTCCATATATGGGTGGTGGAGAAATGATAAACACCGTGACAACCGAAGGTTCCACATGGGCTGATATCCCCCTGAAGTTCGAGGCAGGGACCCCAAACGTGGCAGATGCCATCGGGCTCTCGGCTGCGGTGGACTACCTGAAGAACATCGGGATGAAAGAAGTGAGAAAGCATGAAAGCGAGATGATACTCTATACATTCCAGGAGGAAAAATACATGGAGAACCTGAAATCTTTCGGCCCAAGGAACCTGCACCTGAGGGGTGGCGTCTATTCATTCAACATCGGGGATATACCGTCGTTCAACATCCAGAGGGAACTTGAGGCGAACAGCATACGCATTTCAAGGGCAAGCATGCATCCGCACGACGTCGCTTCGGAGATAGACAAGGAAGGGATAGCGATAAGATCCGGACACCACTGTGCGATGCCGTTGATGGCAAGGCTTGACGTTCAGGCAACTGCACGGGCCTCGTTCTACATATATAATTCCAAGGAGGAGATCGACAAGCTCTTTATAGGTTTGCAAAATGCAACGGCGAGGTTTGGGCATTGAGCGAAGACATCGCATACGAAGTGATGATGGATCACTACCGTAATC
>JAJYPW010000048.1 GCA_021795055.1 Thermoplasmata archaeon | reverse complement strand
AGGAATCACGGAAGCGTTGTCCGCGGGATGAGATCAGAGAGAGGGAAGCGTTCAGGGCAGAACCCGGAGAAAAAAACAAGGGAGGCACCAAGATTCGTCACCTTGAAAGGAGGCATGATCGGGATCATTGAGGGGCTTTGCTCGAAACTGAGACAAACAGAGATTCTGCTGAACGAAACTGCCACAGGAATATTCACTCAACCGAAAGGCGGTTCTGGAAAATACTTGGTCACAACTTCCGAAGGCCGGAAGTTGGTTGCTGATTCTGTCGTGCTTGCCGTTCCAGCATATGCGGCAGCAGAATTGATCAAGGAACTGAACCCGGGGCTTTACAGTCTCCTCAACGGGATAAAGTATGCATCGACCGCAACCGTAACGCTCGGCTTTCCGAAGGACGAGACAGCCGGGAAGGTGCACGGACACGGTGTACTTGTCCCACGGACTGAAAAGGAGATGGTAACGGGATGCACCTGGGAATCATCCAAATGGCCCGATCATTCCACCGAGGATATTCTTCTGGTGAGGTGCTACATCGGCTGGTTTGGCCACGATGAATTCATGGCTTATGACGACACCTCCCTTGTGAAGGAGGCAGGAATTTTCCTGGAAAATACATTTGGTATAACGGCATCCCCACTCCTGAGCAAGGTTTTCAAGTGGCCTCGGGCTCTACCGCAGTACATGGTAGGTCACCATGAGCTTGTAAGGAGCATCGAATCCGAGAACCTTTCGCTGCCAGGAATATTCCTCACAGGTTCTGCATACCACGGCGTCGGCGTACCGGATTGCATCCATGATGCGAAGTCCGCTGCCGAAGCCCTCATCAATTACCTGGTCGTGGATCGGCAACGAGAAGCCGAGGAAAAACCAGCAGGATGAGTTTCTGGCAGCGGAAAGTGAAACTCTCTGGCTGCCGGATCAGAATCAATAATTTAAAATCCGAACAGATTTTTACCTGAAGATGAGATTTGTCGTCACAGGCGGAGAAGGATTCATAGGCCGCAATATAGTTTCACAGCTCAGGGACGGGGGCCATGAGGTACTCTCGCTGGATATAAACGGCAGACCTGACAGGCTGGTGTCGGTTCTTGATTATGAGGCTCTCAGGAAAGTCTTCAGCGGTGCGGATGGGGTGTTTCACCTGGCTGCCGTCACCTCGCCTCCACAATTTGAAGAAAACCCGCAGCAAGGGTTCATTAACAATGTAACCGGAACCCTCAATGTTGTTCTTGCCGGAGCAAAGGAGAAAGTCAGGCGTATCGCCTTCGCCTCCTCTTCTGCAACATATGGAATGTCCGGGAGAAAAACCTCGGAAAGTATGCAGGTGCTCGCACACAATAATCTTTACCCGATAACGAAAGTCATCGGCGAGTTGCTCGGAAAGTATGCATTTTTGAGAGGGGAGACCGAGTTCGTCTCTCTCAGGTACTTCAATGCCTATGGTCCTGGAGAAAACACAAAAAGCGTGTACTCAAGCGTAATCTGGAAATTCATTGAGGCATCCCTCAGTGGGAAGGACCTTGTCATATATGGCGACGGTACACAGTCACGCGATTTCATTTACGTCACAGATGTGGCAAAGGCTACGATTGAGGCTTTTGACAGAGGAAGAAACGGAGAATGTTACAATATTGGTTCAGGAGTATCTACCGATTTCAACACCATTGCCAGAATGGTTAAGGATACGCTGGGCACACCGTCAAGGATAGTCCATGTGGATAACCCTCTGAAAAACTACCAGAACTACACGCTTGCCGACATTTCCAAGATCAGGTCTGAAACGGGCTGGAAACCTGAAATCGGGCTTGATGAAGGAATAAGGATGACTGCAGACCGGCAGAAAGACGGTTCTAGTCACCAACCATGACTATCCTGCTCCCCTGGTAGTCTATACTGAAGTCGGTAACAGAAAGTTCAGGGAGTGCCCGTATTACCTTTTCCCTCTTTTCGACGGGTACATAAAAAAGCATGAAGCCTCCCCCGCCGGCACCGATTATCTTTCCGCCGATGGCCCCGTTTTTCATAGCGGTATCATACCATCCGTCAATCACGGGATCGCTGATACCTTCTGAGAGTTCCCTCTTTAGAAGCCAGTTCTCATGCAGGATAGACCCGATCTCATCCGGGTCACCCGAGCTGCACACGGTCTGTATTTTCCTTGCAATATCGGCCATCTGCTGGTAATGTTCTATCCTGTTGACGACATTTCCCTTCTGTGCATTGTGTATCTGTGTTGATGACCTCTGTTTCCCGGTGTACATCAGGAGAAGATTCTCTGACATCCTTTTCCGGAAATCTTCGCTCATGATTATGGGAGTCACGTCCACGCGCTCATTGCTGTAGAATTCCATCAGCTGCATGCCGCCATAGGCACAGATATACTGATCCTGTTTACCTCCTGCCTCCCTTAGGATTTCCCTTTCAATTTTGACCGCTTCCTCTGAAAGTATCCTCGGGGAGGCGTATTCGCCGACGTAGGCATGCAGAGCGTTCAGAAGGCCCACAAGGAAGGCACTGCTCGATCCAAGCCCGGTGCCGCTAGAAGGTATGTCTGATATGCTCACGATCTCAATTCCGCCATTGATGCCCATAAGTTTGAGGGCTTCTCTCACCGACGGATGCCTGATCTGATCCACCCTATCCACGATCTCGGTGACGGAATAACTGACCCTTATCATGCTGTCAAACTTCTTGTTTACAACAATGTGAATGTACTTGTTGATGGCAGCAGAGACTACAGCACCGGTTCCGTGCCTGGAATAATAGTGGCTTATGTCGGTGCCTCCTCCAGCGAAGGATATCCGCAGTGGAGCCCTCGACATTATCATCCTGTTGCTGCTAACCATAGGATCAGTAAAACCTGTTGATTATGTTCAGCCCCTCTTCAAGCGAAATCCTGGCCCTGAACCCGATCTTCCTTTCTGCCTTGGAGGTATCGGCAAGCGTTTCGTGAACATAATTCTTGACAGGCATCTCGACATATCTGGCCTTAATACCCTTGTGAAGCATTGAGTTAAGCATATCCACAAGTTCATTCAGGCTGTAGTTTTTGCCAGTTCCGACGTTGAACGCATCATATCCCTTGTACGTGGAAGCCTTCTTCAGTGCTTCAACCACGTCTTCAACGTATATAAAATCCCTGCGCTGGGTACCGTCTCCGTAAATGACAGGCGGCTCGTTCTTCTTCATTGCCCAGAGGAACTGCGTTGCCAGGTTTGCATATCCATCCTTCGCGGCCTCATATTTTCCGTAGACCGAAAAAAACCTCATGGCGGAAATGTTGAGTCCGTACATCTTGTGGTAAAGATCAGATAGCCTCTCGCAGGTAATCCTGCCTTCCGTGTAATAATCAGTGACATCCGGTGTTGCATCCTCCCTGTGGGGGGGAGTCACGCCATTGTATATTGATGAGGTGGAGGAAAAGACCACGTTCGAGTCGTCTTTTCTGGCCTTTTCAAGCACTGAGATCATCCCATCGATAACATCGGCAACATGATGCGGGTCTTTCCTGTACATGGGAGAAGCCGAATAGAAGCCGAGATGATATATCGTGGAATATCTGACGTCTTCATGCCGCTCAATCATTCTTGCGTCCTCTTCAAAAATCCTGATGCGGTCTCTTCCGACTATGCCTTCAAGGTTTGATTTGCTTCCCGTGTTTAGGTTATCAATCACGTCGATGTGCGCATCAGAAGGCAATGCCCTGAGCAGGTTTGATCCAATAAACCCGAGCCCTCCGGTAACGGCTATTCCTTCACCTTTGTGTGCCATTGCTGGGTGCATGATCATCCATGATAATAAACTTCCATCCAGTATGATACAGTGGGAAATGTCCCACCCTCAAACATATGCCAGTGACCGGTACATTGGAAACATTTTCTACAGGTTCTGGATTTGAGGTCAATTATTCAGTGTTTTCGCGATGTTAAGCCGAATATGCCGTGAAGAGAGGCACCAAAATTAAATACAGAATGTCGTTGGTGCAATATGAAAGACGAAACCACGATTGAAAATATTGTCAGGACTCTAGAAGGCAGGAACAGCACTGCAGAGCTTGAATTCAATGATCTCACCCTGAGGTTGCCATTCATCAACACGGGATTCGTGATCAGCGGCAAGATAAGTTTCACCGCAAAACCTGTCCACGAAAGACACAAAGCCTGAAGTTACCCGTCTGTGACCGTGCCACAACCAACCTGGCTGTTTATTGATTATTTGGAAATGCCTTTTCCGCTGTCAGGCATAAAGCCTTCGTAACCATCCTTTTTAAATGCCTCTGAAGGCGCAGGGCCACGGAAGGCTGAAAATACAATAGCGATCAGGCAGACGGCAAGGCCAAGCAGGAATGAATAGTGAAGCGCGTTCATGAATGACGGCGCTATGACACTTGGAAACCACGTGTTTGAGCTGAGCAGCGCCACGGTCTGCTGGGAGGGGTTGCTGAGCAGAGTAAGGATTTCTGAGCCAGGATTGTAGCCCAGGAACGCCGAAAAGATTGCTGTTGTAGGAGAGAATCCGCCTGATATCAGCGAGGCGACAGATTTGCCGGCGCCGGCGGATATCAACGCATTCATTATGGAATTATGGAGCGGCGAAGTCATGCTGAAAATCAGGATTGTGAAAAAAACAGCCATACTAGCAGTCTGTCCTGCATTTCTCAGGGTTGTCGCCATTCCGGATGCGACACCGCGAGTGTCCGGCGGTACTGCGCTCATCAGTGTGGAGGTGTTCGGAGCAGTAAACATGCCCATCCCGACCCCAAATGCAAAGAGGGCTATTGCAAGGTAGATGTATTGGAAATCGTAAGGAAGGCTGATGAACATTACGAATGATAAGGCGGTTACGGCAAGCCCGGCCGTTGCAATCTTTGTGGGGCCACGCCTGTCAGAAATTATGCCAGATAGCGGAGCCATGATCATGAAACCTGCAGTCATTGGGAGCATGAGAACCCCAGCCCAGAATGGTGTACTGGAAAACGAGTATCCATTCATTGGCAGCCAAATTCCCTGCAGCAGGATTACGATCATGAACATCAGGCCCCCCATAGCAATTGATGCGAAGAGACCTGCAAAAGCTCCAGATGAAAACCGCCGGATCTTAAAGAGATCCATCCTGAACATGGGATACTTTACCGCCCTCTCGATGAACACGAAGGCGATGAGCAGGGCAATTCCAGCTATAATTGATACAACGACCCAGGGATCTGTCCATCCCATGCTGTTTGTCCCCCCGGAAGGATAGGGGATCAACGCATAAGTCAGTCCTATAAGCACAATGATAAGACCGATGCCGAATGCAGCATTGCCAGCATAATCTATCCGGTGTTTCAGCCGCGGGGAAGTTTCCTTTAGCTTCGCCATTGACCAGACTGTGCCAAGGATTCCAAACGGAATGGACACCAGAAACACAAACCTCCAGTCTATGGCGGAAAGAATACCTCCGGCGAGCAGGCCAATGAAAGATCCTGAAAGTGCTGCCACGCTGTTTATTCCCATTGCAGTTCCCCTCTCATTGTAGGGAAATGCGTCTGTGATTATTGCTGCGCTATTGGAAAACAGGAATGCAGCCCCCACTCCCTGCACAAGTCTGAACATAATAAGCTCCAGGGCACCGTTTGTACCACGCCCCGGTGTAAGGAAGAGAAGAACCGAACCGGCTGTGAAGACAGCAAAGCCGAGATTGAAGAGCCTCACCCTGCCGAAAATATCTGAAAGACGCCCGAATGTCACCAGCAGTGTTGCCGTCACAATATTGTAACCCATCAATATCCAGAGCAGGTAAACAAAGGCGCCAGGTGCTTCCGGGTTGAGGCCAATGCCATTGAAAATTGGCGGTAGGGAGATGAGAACTATTGTGCCGTTTATGCTAGCCATGAACACGCCAATAGTTGTATTGGAGAGTGCCACCCATTTCTCCTGGACCATTTCGCCCAAAATTAATTCTTAGTATTTAACCCGATTCTAACTCCTGGGACGAAACCTGGCCCGGGAAAAGTTATAGGCAAGCGTTTCCAGACTCGTTTCTATAGCCTTCTCGTCACCAATCAGCCTCCCCTGGTCAAGCATGAATATGGGCTCGACCCTGATGTAAAATTTTGCGCGTTCCGTGAATTCCGCATCAAACTGCCCGTATCCGTCTGTAAAATAATCCAGAACCTGTTCGCCATAATCCATGGCGATAGCGGCTATATCAATGGCAGGATCGCCGCCCATGAATGCATCGCCCCAGTCGAGTATGCCTTCCAGCCTGCTGCCGTCGGCACTCACAAGGATGTTGTTCCTATAGAAGTCCCCATGTATGAACGAGGGGCTATACCCAGATAGCAGCGACTGCCTGAAGTATTTGAAATCGCCTGCGATGGAATCAAGTAATTCAGGATCCAGCAAACCTGAATTCCTCGCCAGCATTCTCTTGAATTGATTTGAATAGTGATCGGCCCATGGAGATTCTTTTTTTCCAGTGCTCGCTTTATTTTGGCCCCCCTTTACTTGCAGTGCGTGGATCTTCCGGAGAGCAGATTTCAGATCGGTTTTCAATGTCTCACTGAGCGTTTTGAACCCTGAAATTGGAGTTCCGTCAATATAACTGAATCCAGCCATCGCAAACCCTTTCCCGAAACGACTGCAGTAGTATTCCGGCACCGGGAGTTGTTCTTGGCCTATTGCCTTAAGAATTGCTATCTCCCTCCTCAGATCCGTTATCTTGGATTGATAGCGGGGAATCTTGAAAACGCACCTCCTGCCGAATCTAATCAACATGTTGCCGCATCCTTCCAGCATCATTGCGGGATGTGAAAGATCAAGGTCAGGAAAATTCTTCCTGATTGCAGAAACCATGAATTCCAGTGACCCTGGAAAATCGTCGGCTTTCCCCGCAATCTTTTCCATGGAAAGCAGAACCGATTGGGCC
>JAJYPW010000047.1 GCA_021795055.1 Thermoplasmata archaeon | reverse complement strand
CCTGGTGATATCGGTCAGCCTATCATTGTCCAGCTTACCCCATCCCTGAAATTCCTGGAACTCAAGGTTTTTGTCTGAAGGAGAGAACTCCTCATCCGGGTTGCCGTATCCGGTCACTACCCGAATGGTATCGAATATGCCAAGCGTATCGACCCTGGTCAGGGCAAGGTAATCGACGTCATTCAGTCGGATCGCGTACCTCAGAAGTTTGAGATCAAGCCATCCAACCCGCCTCGGCCTTCCCGTAGTGGTTCCATACTCATTTCCCTCAGTTCTCAGGCGATCTGCTTCGCTGCCCAGAATTTCTGTTGGAAATATTCCGGAGCCCACCTTTGACATGTAAGCCTTCACAACCCCGATAACATTCTTTATCCTCCTGAATGAGAATCCCGCCCCCGAGGAAATTGCCCCTGCAATAGTGTTTGAGGATGTGACGTACGGGTACATCCCGTGGTCTATATCCAGAAGAGTGCCGTGCGATCCCTCAAAAAGCAATTCCAGCCCTTCGTTATCAAACTCATGAAGCTTTCTTGCCGTATTGCACAGAAATGGTTTCAGGCCGTTCCCGAGTTCATGCAGCCCGCTTACCATGGAGTCCATATTTTTCTTTTCGGCGTAAGGGGTGCCGGAGAGCAGCTTTCCTTTCATGGCGAGTATCACCTTCAGTTTTTCTGTCATGTCCGTAACGGATTCAAGCTCCCCCATTCTGATTCCGGTTCTGGCATACTTATCCTCATAAGCAGGGCCTATTCCCTGTGCCGTGGTCCCAATTTTCAGAGATCCGCGGACACCCTCCTCCTCTACGTCCAGCAGCTTATGCATCGGTGTCACCACATGGGCGTCCCGACTCACATGTATCTGCACGTCATGATTGTATTCCCTTATGGATCTTATCTCTTCAGTGAGAATTGCCGGATCGATCGCCATTCCGTTTCCAAGCACAACGTGCTTAGCACTCAGGCTGCCAGACGATACCAGGTGAAACTTGAAAGTCCTGTCATCGGTGACGACGGTGTGGCCTGCGTTAGACCCGCCGTTATACTTGGCAACGACATCGAACGATCCAGACAGATAATCAACAATTTTTCCCTTTCCTTCGTCTCCAAATTGCAGCCCAACCACAACAGAGTTGTTTCTTCCCAAAAATTCCACCTGACAGTTTTCTGTAGTTCCCGTGAGCTAATTAATGTCACCTCCAGATCAGTTTAATCCGATGTGTCAGGCTTTGTCCTTTCAATTCTGGACCAAGTGCGAAATCATGAACAGAGGGACTACAAATCAGGCCCTGAATTAATATAAGGTTTAGACGATCTCCCTAAGAAGTCAATGACATTCATAGAAGTGGATTCAAACTCAAAGATGAAGATCCCAGACAACCCCACAATTGGATTGATTGAGGGCGACGGTATAGGCCCTGATATATCAAAGACTGCAGTAAGGGTACTCAATTCAGCAATCGAAATGGCTTATACGGGCAATGGATCTATTGAGTGGCAGAAGGTCGTGGCCGGAGATGAGGCGTTTGAAACCACCGGCAAGCATCTGCCTCAGGAATCCCTTGATCTGCTGAAGAAATGTATAATATCGATAAAGGGGCCCCTGACAACGCCAATAGGGGAGGGGTTCAGGAGCCTGAACGTGACCATGAGGCAATATTTCGATCTGTATGCCAATGTCAGGCCGGTCAGGTATTTCCCGGGCGTGCCATCCCCCGTGAAGGAACCGGAGAAAGTCAACATGGTGATTTTCAGAGAAAACACGGAGGACCTTTATGCAGGCATAGAGTGGAGGTATAATTCTGACGAGGCGAAAAGGGTAAGATGGTACCTCAGCGAAAATCTCGGGGTAAAGTTGCCCGATGACGCAGGGATCGGGATAAAGCCAATAAGCAAGTTCAAGTCTATCAGGCTAGTCAGAAAAGCCATTCAGTACGCAATACAGGAGCACAGGAAAAGCGTCACCCTTGTACACAAGGGAAATATTATGAAGTATATCGAGGGGGCTTTCAAGGAGTAGGGCTACGAGGTGGCAAAGGAAGAGTTCAGGGACTACACGGTAACGGAGGATGAATACAATGCTTCTCCCGGGACAGCTTCATGGAAGGTGGTGATCAAGGACAGGATAACCGATAACATGTTTCAGCAGGTGCTTACCAGAACTTCTGATTATGACGTGATAGCCACCACAAACCTCAATGGCGATTACCTTTCAGATGCAATCGCAGCTCAGGTCGGAGGCCTCGGGATAGCACCAGGCGCGAACATCGGCGATGTGTATGCCATTTTTGAGGCCGTTCACGGGACGGCACCGAAATACGCCGGCATGGACATCGCGAATCCCACCTCACTTATACTATCCGGATCAATGATGTTGAGGCACATAGGCTGGACTGAAGCCTCAGATATCATAGAAGCCGCAGTGGCTGAATGCTACAGGGAACAGAAGGTGACACAGGATCTTGCAAGAATACTGAATGTCAAGTCCCTGAAATGTTCGGAATTCGGAGAGGAAGTAATCAAGAGGATGAAGAATTCCTCTTCATGATCTGGAATTCAGTCCTCGTAAATTACCCTCCTGAAGGAGGATCGGGAGTCTGTTATCCTGCGCATAATATCGGACATTCTCGTCAGGTTAGCGCCTGCCGATACTGCTGAGCTAATTGCTTCAGCAGGGAAGGTGTTGAAGAAAATATAATCTGCTTTCAGCCTCTCTGAGAGCAGCTTTGCATAGTGAATGTCGGAAAAGAAAGCCGAAACGGATGACAGGTTCCCAAGGGCGTTCAGGAGTTCGACGGATTCGTTCACCGATGAGGCCTCAGCAATTATAAGGTATTTTCCGCTTTTCTCGAAGATGCCAGGAAGAGGGGCAGAGTTTGATCTTAGCAGGGAAGGCAATACCTGCCTGTCGGAAACAGTTCCACCCCTGTAGACGTATTCATTTCCGGAGGATACGTAGCGGTCAAGTTCGCTCATGGCAACATCTGCCTGCGCCTTATCTGAAAACGCAAACAAATCGGAATCCGGCATGGAAGGATCTTTTGTTTTCAGCTTACGTATCTTCTCGGTCAGCTGATTCTGTATGTACCCGGTCTGCTCCGGGTGCACCAGAAGGTACTTTATGTCATCGAATGAGGAATCATTCAGAAATGAACCGCTGAATACGGCATCCACCGCATGATCGGGGTCTGCATCCTTCCAGATAAGTGATGCCGAGGCTGTTCTCTCAAAAACAAGGTGATCGCACACTTGTGCGATCTGTGTGAAGGTTCTTCTGGACTCGGCCTTTCGGCCGAAATGGATCACCCGGTCAACTTTTTCCCTCGGAACACTCTTGATGTAGGCAGGGTTCAGCGCAGCAAAGGGTAGCAGTTTGAACTTCCAGTCCATTCCACAATCGCTGATCAACTCTCCTATAATCGAGAATGTCAGCGCTGATGTTTCGGGTCCGGCAACTATCCACCTGCGGTTTTCCACCATGGAAGTGCCTAACGCGATGGCGAGATCTTCCACGGGAGAATCCACTGAACTGAAGGCAATTTGCAAGTTTGCATTCTCAGGGATCAGGAAAGACTGATGAAGTTGCCCGATTCGATGCGGAAATACGTCCCTGCCATGAAACGAGTTCAGCGAACGTATAAATGCTATGGATCTCGATATTTCCGCAGAAGCCTGCCGAATAGGCTTCCCGGATTCGGAAGAGTAGGTCTTTGAGAGATCTGCACTGCGTGCCTCCAGAAGGTCAGCAAATGCATGCACATCCCATGATGCCGCCAGGCCGGAAGAAGAGCTTACCCATCCCGCAATATTCCTCCTGATCTCACTTGCTGAAGGTTCAGGGATTTCCCTGATGAGTTTACCGGAATACCTGTCCCTGATCTCCGTTAGCACCACCTAAATGATGGTTGGAGTAAACTCCGTAATAAGGCCGATGTCCGCTGCTTTCCTGTAATAGAGGTCCAGTGCTTTTCGGCCAGCCTGCCCAAAATCCTCCGTCAGTTCGTTCACGTAAAGCTTCACAAATTTCCTCTCGAGCTCCAGATCATTGTATCTTGCGAATTTCATTGAGTACTTCAGTGCATCATCCTCATGGGAGAATCCGTAGGCGATCGATCTCCTGAAGTCATCCAGGAATCCCTTGAGGGATTTTCTGTCCATGGAGTTTTTGGCGGCGTTGAAACCCAGCGGAACCGGAAGCCCGCCGGAAAACTTCTTCCACTCCTCTCCAAGATCAAGGATTTTAACAAGCCCCTTTTTCTGAAACGTCAACTGCTCATCATGGATAAGGATGCCTGCTTGAATTTCGCCGGAGAGGATCCTGTCGGGAATCGTATCGAAACGGCATTCAACGAATTTTCTTGGGGATGGACCGAAGAACCTATAAAGGAAGTAAGCGGAGGTCCCGAAACCTGGCACCCCCAATACGGAATTGCCAAGGTCCAGTTTTTCCTTTGAGACCACGATCGGGCCGGTCTTCACCCCGAAACTTGCCCCGGAGGACAAAAGATCATATATGTGGTGTACACCTGCATAGGCGTTACCCGAAATGGCGGTTATGTCGTACAGCGCGTCCCTGGCCTTCTTGTTCAGGGTCTCGATATCTTCGACAATCTGTTCATATATGTTGTGAGTTTCGATGAGGCCCTCAAACATTCCATAGAACATGAACGAATCATCCGGGTCAGGGGTGTGAGCTACTGTAACCTTCATGGTTCTCTATAGCATCATCCTATAACTTAATGTCTCTTGGGACCGGTTGAAGATACATAAAACTCATACATTTCGCTGACTCAGGATGGGATGGATATCTCCTTCATGCTGTCGACACTTCCAATCCCGTATTCAAACGCCTTCAGGTTAATCTCAATTCCGCGGTCTCCGATAATCTCCTTAAGGGCACTAACCAAGCTCTGTTTCTTAACGCCAAGCTGACCGAGCCCAAAGGCTGCGCCTATCAGTACCGTGTTCACCGCCTTATAGTTCCCTGCCTCCCGTGCCATATCAACAGCCTTGATTGAAACGACCTTGACTCTGTTACCAATCGATTTGATCTTGCCGGTCAGGTCAGGGTATTCCATTCTCCTGATGCCGAGCCACACCGGTGACAGGCGCTCATCGCTCATAACCACGGTCGATCCCGCAGGAAGGGTTGGAAAGAATCGGGCAGCTTCAAGCGGTTCGAATGCAAGCAGAAGATCGATACTGTTTGAAGGTATTATCGGGGAATGCACGTTACCCGATCTTATGTCCACAGAAACGGATCCCCCCCGCTGGGAAAGTCCGTGTATCTCAGACATGACAACGTTCATGCCCTCTATCCTGTAAGCTTCAGAAATAGCCATGCCTGCAGTGACAACGCCCTGTCCTCCGACGCCTACAATCTTAATGTTTCGCTGCACCTCATTCCGCCTCCTTTATTGCCTTAAATGGGCAGACGTAAGGCTCAGCACATACGCCGCATCCGTCACAGAGGCTGGGTTTGATGGATATCCTTCCGTTTTCAATAAAAATTGCCGGGCAGGCAAAGTTTTCCACACAGTTATAGCACAGCCCACATTTCTCCTGATCCACGGTATAAACGATGACCTCTCCCCTTTTCTTCATCCGCCTGTCCCGGAGTATGGCGCATTCCCTGCGTGCAATGATCACACTGACGCCATCTTCACGTAAATACTCGGAAACCAGGCGGATGGAGCCCTGGAGATCATAGGGATCGATCACGCCAACTTTTGAAACGCCGAGGCTCCTGACCACTGATTCTATGGATATTTCCCTCACCGGTTCACCCTGGGCATTCTCCGGTACTCCCGGGTTCGGTTCCTGACCCGTCATCGCGGTGGTCCTGTTGTCAAGCACTACAAGCAGCATCCGCGTTCCGTTCCTGACTGCATTAGCAAGCGATGTGATCCCGGAATGAAAGAACGTGGAGTCACCGATAAACGATATCACAGGTTGCCCGGTGGCCAGGAAAATACCCTGTCCGGCCCCTATCGATGCCCCCATCTCCAGCATCAAATCTGCTTCCTCGAAAGGTTCAAAGAATCCCAGCGAATAGCACCCTATGTCGGATGAATATACTATATCTTTTTTCCCGGACATCTTCACCGCCCTTTTCACCGCATAGTACATCGCTCTGTGCGGGCATCCAGGGCAGAGTACCGGTGGCCTGGGTGGCAGACTTGAATCCATGCCTTCGGACTTCCCCTCACCTTTCATCTGGAACGCTTCTTTCAGCGAAGATGTCACCGTATCTATGGTATATTCATGTGATTCCGGGAAAATTCCGTCAAGTTTTCCGTAGATCCTTAAATTCAGCCCTTCTATCTGTGCGATTGCCCTTACCTGCATCTCCATATAGGGGTCAAGTTCCTCGGACACTGCTACTTGCGAATGGATGCTCAGGAAATCCGATATCAGCTTCTTTGGCAAGGGATTTGTGAAACCAATTTTCAGGATATCTGCGTCAACCTCCATGGCCGAGATCGCATCAGCGGTAACGTTATAGGCGGCTCCCGAAGCGATTATGCCAATTTTGGAGGTTTGGCCACCCTCCTTCCTGTTCAGGAAGGTTGCCTCGCTTTCCGCCTCCAGTTTTTTATCCCTTTCGATCAGCTCAACCTTCAGACGGTAGGAATTAGAAGGCAGCGCAACAAATCTAGAAAGATCACGTGAGAATGTGCCCTTAGTAACGCTGGCCGGAATTTTACCAAGGTTGACCACTCCTCTCAGATGGCTTACCCTTGTGGAGGTCCTGAAAAGAACAGGAACCCCGTATTTCTCGGAAACGGCAAATGCCTCTATAAGATAATCCTTCGCTTCCTGTGGAGAGGATGGCTCTATCATGGGAAGATGGGTGAGTTCAGCATATCTCCTATTATCCTGCTCATTCTGCGACGAGTACATTGACGGATCGTCAGCAGTCATGATCACCATCCCGGCCCTAACGCCGGTGTAG
>JAJYPW010000046.1 GCA_021795055.1 Thermoplasmata archaeon | reverse complement strand
CATCGACATTCCATTATCTTGATGGCACCACTTCTCCGTTCGATCAGAGTTGTTGAAGAAACGCTTCAAGACGGACGAGGGTCTCATAAAGACATCATACTGGTAACAGAGGAAATCAGCGGGGATTTGACAATCTCTCCAGGTAAGAAACTTCTTAAGCTCTTGGATGATATATTTTTTGTGGTGATCGGGAGACATAAAGAGATAGAGATCTTTGCTGTTGTAGTTGTAGCCGTAATCGTCATTTCGGCTGTCTCTTCGTATTATGTTGTAATCACGAATGAACTGAAGCTAACACCACTACCTTTCATAACTGCAGAAAATGGATCTGCTGAATACAACTGGAGCGAATATTTTTCCAATTCAAATGGGCCGAACTACTACATTAATGGACTATATGCAAACGATACGATGAATCAGCCGGGATGCAGGACCTCCAATGTGAAGATGATTTTTGGTGCCGAAGATGGGCCATCATTCTATATGCTTGTTTTAGGGGTTCTCGTCAGCGGAAACCTTTCCCTGAATCCCCTCCCAACTAATATCACAATCTATTACAACAATGCCCTTCCAGGAGTTCCAAATCTTGAGGGTTTGGCTTACAGAGAAAATGTCAGCTTATCACCTGATTCCCACTTGAATAAGACATGGGTGGAACTCGAGAACAGAACTGCTTTAGGTTCTGACCAGACTTATCACTTTGAATTCGACTGGAACGGAGATATACTTCTTCCTTCAGACATTCCGTTCGACCATACCTATATACTCGAATTCATGTTGGTTTTCAATGGTCTTTCAGTTCCGGTGCATTCCTTGTTCACCATAAATTATACGAACGTGAAAGCATGAACAAAAACAAGTTGATTGGAAAAAGACTGACCTCTATGCTGGCTATCTCCGCCATGGTGTTCTCCTCGCTTATGGTGATTACGTATGGTGCATCAACATCGCAAGCGGAAATTCAGTCTCCATAAGGGATCCATTATGGTTGGAACGGTTACAACGGGACTGCTGAGAAAGTACACTGCGTGCGTGATGTGCAGGGTAATGCTATCATGATACGGTTACGGAAAATGCATTCCGATGATGTGATGGAGAAGACGGCAAAATCAAGGGTCCTCTAATCCCTCAGGAAAACTGCAACGATATGCGGAATATTCCTGGGCATGGCTCTTTCCCATGAAAAGGTGAGGGGATCCGTCCATGGAAAGCCTGAGTGTCTCCCTCCTCAGGGTATTTCTCGTACGATGAACAATGCTTATCCATAGACTGTGTGAAGGAGTGCAGGTTCCTTCTCAAGGATGCCACATTGTGGATACTGCGACCCGTCAGGGACCTGTACTCAGGTGATCCCATCATAGGAAAATTCCTGAAAACCCCCAGGAAGAACAGAATGGGGGTGTTCCGGTACCTTGAGGATGACATGGTGCAGAAGACAAACAAGGCCTCTGAAAATCACTTCTCCAAGCGATCTGAACTGCTAAAGAAGAGATTCAAGACCGATGACGGTCTTCTAAGGACATCATACTGGTACCACGGGCTATCAACGGAGAGTTGACTGTCTCCTTAATGTTTATATAATTTAAGCGTCTCCGCACCTATGTACAGCCCACTGAAGTTCTATGCCCAGGAAATGCTGAAGAACATAGGCGACAGGGGAAAGGAGATACTGAGCTTTATATACCCGCCTATCACAATGTACGAATCAGGCGCTGACATAATCATCGAAGCTGACATGCCTGGATTCGAGAAGAAGGAAATTGATGTGCGAATGGACAAGAACGCCGTGCTGATTAATGCCTCCCGTAAAAAGGAAGAGGCAGGCACAACATTCATTGACCAGAGACCGGAAAAGATCAGCAAGAGGATACGCCTCCCTTATGAGGTGGATGAGGGCGCTGAAATTACGGCAAAGTACCAGAACGGCGTCCTGACCCTTACTATACCGGCCAAGGGGCTCAGAGCCGTCAAGGTGGAATAGTTACAGGGTGAAAGGGAAAAATCCTGCGCTTTTGTTTGTCCATAGTTCATTTTTTCAGCACTGTCGCAGCAAATGCTGCAAGAACTATGGGTATGAGGATGAGCGAATAAAATGGAAAATAGCTGTAGAACAACGCCAGAGAAAGCAGGGCGAAACCAAGGAATATGGAGATTTCCGTCTTCACACTTCTTTTCCTGTTTAAGGGGGCATCTCTTTCTTCCAGAGCCCGCTTGATGAGCGGCAACGCATCCAGCCCTTTCTCTATGCTCATGATAGATTTGGCTGCGAATTTAATCAACTGAGATCGGTAGAACTCGTTTAACACCCCCTCATTATACAGGATCTGCCTCAACACCCTGATGAACCTGAAATCTCTGTCCAGCTCCCTGCATATTCCCTCAAGCAGGCTTGCCATTCTCATGTACAGGACAAGCGCCCTGGGAAGCCGGAAGGGGAATTCAAAGATCACTTCATTTGCTATTGCGAAGAGTTCCCTGATTTCGCTCTCCTCGGGGTTAATCCCCTTCAGGTTTGCGATTGACAATTCTATGCTTCTTCGTATGACTCCGCGGTTGGCAGCCGGAGAAAGTGCATTGAGGGAAACAAGGGCATCTATGATCACGTCAGCATCCGATGTTATCATGCCGACAAACAACGCAATGAGGTTCTCCCTGGTGTTCTCATCGAGCGTGCCAACCATCCCGAAATCGTACAGTATCAGTTTCCCATCTGCCGAGACCGAGATATTGCCGGGATGTGGATCGCCATGGAAAATGTCATCCTTCAGCACCATTCTTATGAACATGAGATCAAGGGAGAACGCGAGCCTGGCAGTGTCATACCCCCTCCTTCTTAGTTCCTGCACATCGGTGATCTTCACGCCCTCCACATGCTGCATCACCAGGACCTCTTCCCCGGATAGTTCTTCCACGATTTCCGGAATGATCACGTTTTCCCTCTTCGATATATTCTTCCTGATCCTTTCCATGTTGGATTTTTCTTTCCTGTAGTCAAGCTCGTCGAATATCCTTGAACTGAAGTCGTTAATCACGTTTTCAAGGGAGATATAAAGGAAGCTGTCCACCCGGTTCTTTGCATGTTTTACCAGCCTCTTCAGAACAACCAGGTCCTTTTTCAGCCTCTGCTTGACGTAGGGCCTGTTGACCTTGACTGCCACCTTCCTTCCTCTGTAGACGGCGGTATATACCTGCCCAAGGGAAGCACCTGACACCGCGGTCTGATCAAATTCCTCAAAGGTCTTCCCAAGTTCGCCCAGGTTGCGTTCAAGAATTGGCTTCACATGTGCAAAATCTGCTGCAGGAACATCGTCCTGAAGCTTCTGAAACGATGAGACATATTCATTCGGAAGGAGATCCGGCCTGGCTGAAAGCATCTGGCCCAGCTTTATGAAGGTGGGGCCCAGTTCAACGAATGCGTTCATTGCCCTCAGGCCGTTGTATTCGATCCTCGGGTCGTAAACATGTTCCTTTTCCCTCTTGATCCGCTTTCTGTCTTTCACGTACCTGCGAAAAACCGGATATAATTTCAAAAGCACTCTGATTTCGCTTCTCAGAACCCCTCTTACGGGATTATCCGGTTTTGATCTCATCCAGACTCAATGTTCATTTACAATTTGAACTGTATCTTTACCAGTAATCCCTGTTTATGAGATCTTCGTAAAGCGTTTCAAGTTTACTCCTCGCGCTGTCAAGGTGTTCCAGGATTGAACTGACAACCTTGCTCACAGACTTTACCTTGTACTCGCTCGCCATAAGACTCAGAACATGCTGCAATTCCTTGTTTTCCTTAACAGCATTGAGCAGCACACTCTTGAGATCGTTCGGATCCGGTTCCGGGATGTCCTGCAGCAGATGATCAATGGCCCGTGTCCCTTTTATGTACTCCTCGGGAGAGGCAATATCTATGCTGTCAGACCGAATTGTATCCTCGATCATGCTGATTATGTTATCATATTCGACCTTGATATTGAACACGATCTCCCTGATGTTGGTGAGTCTTGAAACTTTGATGATCTCGTCGTTGGCAACATTCATCTTTTCTATCACCCTTTTGATCCTTTCCATTATGGCTATAGCAAGTTCCTTCCCCGGTTTGCCTGAAATAGTCGACTCCCTGTTGCCACTCTTACTGCTCATGCCAAAATCGAACCATCTCCACGATATAACTCTTTTCCTTCCATTCCTGAAAGGAACATTTAAACCCCAGTAATCCCCCAGAATTCAGAAGGAAGTATTTATCTTGAATTTACATGGGCGTCTGTGCTAGTATCTCCATCAATAATTTCTGCAGATATGGGAAATCTCAAAGATCAGGTTGCAAGGTGCGATTCAGCGGGCTCATATTCCCTGCATCTTGATGTAATGGATGGTCACTTTGTTCCCAACCTCACGATTGGATTCGATTTCATAAAGGCTATAAGGAAGAATACAGGGATGAAGCTTGAAGCCCACCTAATGATAGATCGCCCGGACCGGTATTACAGGAGATTCATGGAAGCGGGTTCGGACACCCTTCTGATACATGTGGAGTCGCCGATTGTGACGGGTGAACTGCTGAAGTCCATTCAGGGGGATGGAGGGAAGTTCGGCGTGGTTGTCAATCCTGAAACCCCTGTAGAGAGGGCCTTCCCATTTCTGGAAAACGCGGAGATACTTCTCGTGATGTCTGTACATCCAGGATTTTTCGGACAGAAATTCATACAGGAATCATTGGGAAAACTGGTGGAGGCCAGGAAATACGTTAAGGATCACGGACTGAAGACATTACTGGAAATCGACGGCGGGATAAACGATGTGACTGGAAAAATGGCTGCGGATGCCGGGGCCGACATCCTTGTCTCAGGTTCTTATATTTTCTCAGGCGCCATAGAGGAGAAGATAGGACTCCTGAAAAGCCTATGAACTCACCTTTATGATGATTCTTCCCTTATTTCTGCCCTGGAATGATTTTAGCGCATCCTTGATTTGGTCCAGGGAGAATACTTTCTCGACGGGGATATTCTTTTTATATCCGTCAAGCAGAACAAGGAGATCAGAGAGCTCCTTCCTGCTCCCGCCAGTGCTGCCAAGTATACCTAGCTGTCTGGTATATATCTTTCCTATATCAGCCTCTATCCGGTTTCCCCCAAGCGTACCAAAGGTTACAAACTTCCCGTTTTTGTCAAGGTGATCCAGGGATTCCTCGAACCCAAGCGAACCGAGAGGGTTGACCACAACATCGTACATATATCCTGACGGGATTTTACCGGGCTCAAATACCTGTCTGGCACCAAAATCCGTAATCCATGGCTTCCTGGATACCGCGTGAACGTCCGCACCGATCAGGCTGGAGATCATGACGGAAAAAATTCCGGTGTTCCCCGAGGCACCATAAACCAGCACCCTCTTTCCATGTGAAGCGCCGGCAACATTCAGGGCGTGCATAGCGGTGAGGCCCCCCACCGGGAGGCTTACAGCAGTCTCATCAGAGATAGAATCCGGCACTCTGAAGATGTATTTTTCTTCAACATTTGCAAACTCCCTGTATGCCCCGTTTGCTGAAACGCCAAAAAGCCCTCCATTTTCGCACACCTCCTCATTTCCGGTCAAGCAATACCGACAAACCCCGTCAAATAACCTGGGAAACACAATGACCCTATCCCCCTTATGAAGCTTTTTCCCGTCATCCATAAGCTCTCCATACAATTCCACGCCTGGAATGTGTGGAATTGGCCATATGTTATACCTGATATTCCCTGACATAAGGTTTACATCAACAGGATTCAGCCCAGCAAGTTTCACCTTTATCTTCAGCTGTCCTTCTCGTTTGGGCTCGTCCTGGACATCCCTGATCTGCAGAAAATCTATCCCCTTTGGCTCAGACAGTATTGCGGCTTTCACATTCAAACAGTGCTATCTGTGTAAAAAATTTATCATTCCCACTCTATGGTTCCTGGGGGTTTGTTGGTTATATCATAAACAACCCTGTTGATTTCAGGTACCACATTGGTTATCCTAGTGGAAAGCCTGTCAAGGAAATTCCAGTCCGGCCTTGCAAAGGTTCCGCTCATTCCGTCTATTGAATTGAAGATGCGGAGCCCCACAGTGAGCCCGTAACTGCGCTTGTCTCCATGAATTCCAGTAGTCCTGAAAGGAAGCAGGACTGGGAAATATTGCCATGGTTTTCCGACCTCGTCCGGAGATCTGGAAACTTCCTCCTCCACAACGTCTGTTATTCGTTTCAAGAGATCAGCTTTTTCCTGGGTGATTTCTCCTATGATTCGCACTGCAAGGCCGGGCCCGGGGAACGGCTGCCTTGTTGTATCCATCCCGAGAGTTTTCGAGATGAGTTTTACCTCATCCTTGTAAAGATCACGCAGAGGTTCCAGGATCTTAAGGTTCATCTTTTCCGGCAGTCCGCCAACATTATGGTGGCTCTTTATGGTATCCCTCTTTCCTCCGCCGCTTTCAATCCAATCAGGTGCTATAGTGCCCTGGAGGAGGTATTCTGCGCCAATTTCCTTCGCAATCTCTTCAAATGCCTCAATAAAGGTTCTTCCGATTATTTTTCGCTTCTGCTCTGGATCTGTAACTCCTTTAAGGTTTTCAAGAAATTTTCCAGAATAGTCAACCACCCTTCCGTTAATCGAATAGGCACTGAAAAATTTCTTAATGTTTGCAATGTCAGATTTTCTGACAAGCCCAGTATCCACAAATACCGCCGTGACCATGTCGTTGACAGAAAGAGAACACAAAACTGCCAGCAGTGAACTGTCAAGTCCCCCTGAACATGCCACTATCCCGGTTCCCTTCAGATTTTCCTTCAGGTAGGACTCAGTGTCCCGCATGAATTTCTTGACGTCGAACATCTATGATGCATCCTGAAAAAAATCAGGTTTTCATGATGGCAGCAAGAAATACCAGCAGGCCTATGGCAACGCCAACGACCCCCGCAATTGCGTAATAGAAAGTTGGAATTATTACGGTTTCAATCAGTCCACCGTCAGGCTTGAAGATATCAAGCGACAAGAATATTGTCAGGATTTCGACA
>JAJYPW010000045.1 GCA_021795055.1 Thermoplasmata archaeon | reverse complement strand
ATTCCCGGGTGAGCCCCCCGTCAAATCTCAGGAACCCCTATATGCTGGGCGATATCCATTCATGGCCGTTTCCTGTCCAGTGAATTTTTCAAGAGGGCGAGTGATCATTGCATATCGAGATAGCCGCAGTCATGCCTTCCATGGAAAGGCACAGATAAATTTCTGATGAAGGCGCTGGCTCCATAAATTGGAAGTGGAAAACCATTTGTTTTCTTTGCGCGTAAACTTGGGTGTGCTGGACGATTCTGGTAAAGAGAAATGGTTTTTCCGAAGGAAGCTAATAAAAAGAAATTAACGGAAATTAAAGGGTTGGAAAGGTCTTCAGGGCAACAAAAAATGCCCTGCACCTTCAGCAACAGGAGCCGGTGTTTTCGGAAGTCAGCCCGGTTTCATTTCCCTGAGCATTACCAAGGTGGAGATCTGGAGTATTGGGAAGCTTTTCTGTTCTTTCCTTGGAAAATAGCAGTTTCCCATCCATGAATATCTCGAAAGTTCCGGCCTTCCCGGGCTGTATTTTCAGCGACAGTTCCTCATCGTGGGAATTTGCTTCCAGCAATTTCGTCGTCAGGCCCATCGCAAGTGGCAGGTAACAGCCTACACAAAATTTCACTTTGTATTCCATTTTTACCAGATCACCAAATATAATATATATAATAATATAAAATTCGAAGTACTGGAGTAAATACGACGATTGAAAGCAATGACACTTACTGCATGTGTTCGCTTGAGGGGATAATGGACATTCTTGGGAAGAAGAGGGTAATTTTCGTACTGAACAGCATTGGGAATCATGGGGCAGTGAGATTTGGGGAACTCTACAAGGAACTGAAGGGGATCTCTCTAACCACCCTTTCCTCAATACTGCGGGATCTGGCGGATAGAAACATAGTGAGAAAAGAGATATTTCCGCAGGTTCCTCCCAGGGTGGAATATCCCCTGACTGATACTGGCGTGGAGCTGACGGCTTCAATTATTCCTATTCTAAAATTGGCAGGGAAATATGATACCGGGGATAAGGAACAGAACTGCTGCAATGCAAACCAGTATGTCTCCATACCATGAATTATGGGGTTCAGGCAAATCGGGCTGAGATTTCTCAGGCGATCGGGAACCAGCAAACACCAACCAGTTCCGGATGGAGGCGAATGTGTCCTGCGCTAAGAGTTAAAAATCCATACGCTGCAAGTCATGTACTTCCCGAACCCGAAAAATTATAAAACCTTGGCAAAAGGGCAACTTGCAGAACTGCATTACTTAGGAAACCAGCTTTTCCGGTTTTCTAATGGGCAGGACCTGCCGATCCTTTCCTGCGGAGTTCATCATCTCCTGCTTTCGCGCCCTGCATGCGGATAAATATCACCGTATTGATCCAGCCATACACCCACAGCACGTTGAGCATTGCGGCAATGCCGATGAATACCCAGAACAGCGCTGGAAAATCAACCACCGACATGATCCTGATGGTCGACGTGGCGAATAGGCCAAGCGGGAAACCGTAAGCCCATACGCTCAAATTTCCCCTTGATGGTCTTGCAAATATTATTATGAGAACCACCAGGAAGTTCCAGACCTCAAACCCCCAGAGCATTATTGAAAGCAGGCCCACAGTATGTATGTTCAGGTTGATGCTTCCCATGTGGCCGAAGCCGGATATTGTGAAAAGGTTTATGACAATGAGGCTTGCAATCCCCACGGGCAGCATGGTCGTTGGAAGGGATTCGTGCATCTTTGTCGACACATGGCCGGAGAGGGCCAGGGATCCGATAAAAATGTAGAGGAAGAAGAATATTCCAAGCCCCATCATGACAAGGAAGGAAATGGTCTGGCTTTCGGCACCGCCATAGTAGTTCATAACAGAAGGTGCGAGAAACACGCACGTGCCTATCGCAAGCGGAGGGATGACTATGGCATAATTGATCTCCCGTGGGGCAATCTCCTTTGTGTACAGGCGGTATCCGAGCAGGACGCCGAGGATCAGGGAAAGCATGTAAAAGACATAGAAATCGACGAGGGAGATGCCGGCCGAGACGGAATCAAGGCCAAAATATGAGATAAGTTGCGCATTGCCAACAAAGCCCACTATGGGGATGAGCGCTATGAAGCTCAACCTTGTCAGGTTGTCCCAGTGGGTTCTTCCCTTTCCCATGGAAGAGATGCCCCTGGAGACCCACATCGCGAAAATAATGCCAAATAATGAAAGGCCGGCGAAGGTCAGGGCTTCGGCCACATATCTGTATGCGATATCGCCTTCTGTGCCATAGATCAGCAGGTACACCTGCGCAAGGGCCAGGGTCGATATTGAAATTCCGAACCACTCGGATCCAAAGGTTTTCAGCGCCTTACTTTTCATATGAAACAGAACCCGTAATTATTTCCCCGCTTTCAATTGATTGCACCCTCAGGTCTCCGCCACCATTTCCCTTACGCCAAAGAACCGCTTCACAAACCTCTCAAGATGTATGTATGCAATGGCTATTACGGGCTGTATCATGGGAATCACGGCCGGGGAAAGGGCAGCCTCAGGATTCAGCGCAAATACAGCAATTGCAGCCGCAACACTCTGGTTTTTGGTGACCGATATGAACGCAACCGCCTGGTGATTCTCATACGAAAGGTGCATGCGCCTGCTCACGAATACTGAGAGCGCAAGTATCCCTATAATTATCGCCGACTGGTATCCTATGAGCAGTCCCACCAGATCAGGCCTTGAAACAATGACCCCTGCTTCCTTGTCCACCAGCACGAATATCAGCGCAAGCATTGATAGCATGGTGGTGAGAGAGAAATATTTCTTTGAGGTTTTGTTCACCACAATCGGCCCTTTCCACCTAATAAGCGCATAACGGGTGATCTGCCCGGCTATGAGTGGTAGAACCAGGATATACACGACAGACAGAAGTACGGGCTCGACAGGAATTGCCGAAGACACCTGGCTGCTGTAAAGCCCCAGGATTATAGGTATCGCAGGTATGGCGACTATGAGACTCACAATCGCAAGGGCGGTTGCGAGCTCTATGCTTCCGCCGGAGATCAGTACGTACCCGAGGGATGCGCTAGATGCCGGGACAATGTTGGATACCACGAAGCCTGTTCCTATGGTCTGGCCAAGTGTGGGCTCAATCAGAATCGCCACAAAAGGGGAAAGGATGAACACGTATGCCAGCGAGACAAGGATAGGTTTCCAGGACCTCAACTCCTTCACGAAACCTTCCGACTTCAGCTGGATCATTGACGGGTAGATGGTCAAAATGGCGAAGAGAATAACCAGGTTTGAGAACAATCCCTCATTTCCTTCCGTGTAATTCATAGTATAGTATCCGACAGGGACAGCAACAGCGACGGACAGGAGGGTGTACACGATCAGATATTTTCGGATATGCTCGGACAGTGCCGCAACCTTTCCCTTCTCCCTGCCCGCAGCACGGGATGCGGAAACATTCTCTGAAGACATAGTGATTAGGCCTCCATCGTTTCAGTTCTCCCCCTAAGGATGTCATTCACTATCCCCTCGAATTTCGGGTTTATTGAATAATAGCTGAACTTCCCCACCTCTTTCCTCTTGAGGATGCCCACATCATACATCTTGTGAAGATGCGTGGTGATTGTAGGCTGTGGCATTCCAAGAGCAGGCTGGAGTTCGCAGGCGCATACTTCCATGTATTTTGATATCACTGCAAGCATTGCTATCCTGTTCCTGTTTCCGATCGCATTGAGCACCCTGGAGATAGTGTCGTATTCCTCGGTGTCGATTTTCTCTATCTTTCTTATCTCACAATAACCAATTCCATCACTCATTTAGCCGCCTCTGCAGAAATGTTGCCTAAAGGAATGTTCACCCTCTGCTCCCTTCCCAGCTGTATCCATACCAGCAGGAGCATCAGAGGGATCTCAAGCAGCGGCCCTATAGCGGTCGTTATGGCAACGTACGGATAGGCTGAAAACGCAGCCAGCGCTATAGCTATGCTCACTTCAAAATCCCTGGCGGAAATGGTGAACCCTATCGCCGTTGAGTCAGGATAATTATGCCCCAGTTTTCTGGAGGCGAAGTAGCCAGTGTGGAAGAGCACGAAGTAGAAGATGAGCATCACGATTCCCACCATCCACACCAGGGAAGGCGTATCGATGATCCCGTACCCTTCTCCCCAGAACATTACCACTATTGTAAGCAATAGCGCGATGGTCTGCACCGATCCAAGGGCCTTCAGCAGCCTGGAGAAGTAATCCCTGTTGCGAAATATCCTGCGTGTCGCGATCCCTGCAAGCATGGGCAGAACAAGGTACAGCAGCACGCTCTCAAGAATGAGCATTGGGCTCACGGTCACCGATGTCCTTGCAAGGAGGTAGATAAGAAAGGGAGTGGTTATGATCTGAATGATGGAGTTCCATGCAACGAAGGAAACGCCAAGCGGCAGGTTGCCATGCGCAAGATCGGTCCATATCATCACCATCGCAATGCAGGGGGCAACGCCCAGGAGAATAATGCCCACCAGCATCTGGGAAGCCACGCTGGAACCTATGATTCCAAGATTCATGTATACAAAATACACAAAAAAGTATGCTATCCCCGCAACAAGAAATGGGGCTATTGCGTAGTTGAGAAATATCATCAGACCGACCGTTCTGATGTTCTTCAGGCTGCTTCCCATTTCATCCAGGCGGACCTTGGCCATGGCCGGATATATCATGAAAAAGAGCCCAAGCGGTATTCCATAAGTTGCAACAGCAGAGCTCTCAGACCTGAAGCCGAAGCCCAGTGCAAGCCCGGCCACTATTGCAATCAGAACAAAAACGGGAAAGAGGAGCGTTTTCACTCCAAGTTTCTTTCCAAGGCCTTCTTCCGTCATAACGATCTGTAGAAATCCATCAATTCCGGAATGAACTTATCCAGGTCATAATGTGTCCTGCCTGAAAGTACCTGGTCGGAAGTCCTGACCACGGGTGAGTCGACGAAAGTTGCACCTGCTTTTTCAACTTCCGATTTAATTGAAGGGTGCCCTGTGACTTCCTTTCCCCTGAGAAGGCCAGCCCCGCCAAGCAGCAGCGGAGAATGGCATATTGTTGCGAAACGGGTGCCTTCTGTCGCCATTTTTTTGATGATCCCTGAAGTGCCTGGATTCTTCAGCAGGTTACCGGGCGACCTTGCACCCGGGAAGAACACCAGATCGTATTTCCCTATGGGATTAAAAAGAAGTTTTGTGGGCGTCACCGGGTCAACGCCGAATTCCCCTTTATATGGCCTATTGTTCCATGCAAGAATGTCGAAGTCTATTCCCTCCTCTTTCAGTCTGTAATATGGAACCCAGAGCTCAAGATCATGGTATCCCTCATCAAGCATTATGCCAAGTTTTTTCATATTCCCTGAATCACAGTGTCATATTAATATTTAGTGATATGAGAACTCCCGCGTCAATATACGGACTGCCCGCATAATTGTCCGGTAGGATGAATCGGCATGGCGCGTGATTCTTTGGACATCCCGGTACATGATGGCAGCAGGTTGAGATGGAACACGCGGATCGCTTTAATAACGCTAAAATGCGAATCGACGGCATTTTCAGGTGCTGCTGCCTAGATGGACGTTCCGGCAATTCAGCATGTGCGGCAACGGGTAACGGTGCAGGTCAGGCAGCATCAGGAGCGGACTGGCATGGATTCCATCATCTTTAAGAGAGGCTGAAGCGCCTCCCTCACACTCCATCCCAGATCGGTGAGCCTGTAGGAGATCCGCCCATTCTCCCGGACCTTCTCAACCAGTCCGTTTGCCTGCAATTCCTTCAGCCTCCTTGAAATTATGGTGGAGCTGGAATACGGGATATCCTTCAGGATTTCATTGAAGTTTTTCCTTTCTCCCCTGTTCCCGATTATGCCGATGATCATCATCGTGTTCTTCTTTCCAATCAGATCGAGGATGCGCAGAGAAGGGTCAACGCAGACAGCGGATCCATCGTATTCAATCATGCATGCCTTGATCCTGTTCCCGATCCTGGCGTCCCCCGATTCATCAGCCATAGGACAGACTAACAGGCAAGGTAAAAAATAGTTTACGTTTCCATATTTATAAACGCCGGCGTTTTGCATTCGTGGAATCAGAAAAGGCAAAACTGAGGATATACGGAATGACCTGCGATGACTGTGTTGCCACAGTGATTCGCGGGCTCAGGGAACAGGAAGGCGTGCTGGATGTCAGGATCTCCCTCAGGGAGGGAATGGGAGAGGTAGAACTGGACCATGCCAGGGTCAGGCCTGAGGATCTCCTGAAAAACAGGATTTTCTCAAAGCCTTCACATTACAGGGCCACTCTTGCAGACCGGTGAAATGGTGATGCATTTTGAACAGTGAACCCGCAAAATTCGATCTCGTGATACTCGGAAGGGGGGCTGCGGCATTCTCTGCAGCCATAAAGGCATCTGAGATGAGCAACGGCGAGATGTCCATCGTAATGATTGGAACCGGCCCGCTTGGCGGAACATGCGTGAATGTGGGGTGCGTCCCCTCAAAGTACCTGCTTGAGGCATCGCACTCCGTTTTCAATCCGGAACACCCAAGAATGACCGGGGTTTATGCCACACCCGTCAGGCACGACTTTGCTGAAGTCATGAACGGGCTTAGATCTTACGTGAGCCATGCAAGGGAGGCAAAGTATGCAAAGGTCATTGAAAGCTATCCGAACGTGAAGCTCTTCACAGGGTTGGGGAAATTCATCGACCGGAAGAGGGTCCTGATGACGCCCGAAGATGGGAAGGAAACGCGGGAAGTCTCAGGGTCCCACTTCCTCATAGCAACAGGTTCACACCCTACTGCTCCGAATATCGAAGGCCTGAATGAAACGGAGTACCTGACCAGCGACACAATCTGGAACCTCAAGGAACTCCCAGAATCCATTGCCATAATTGGAGGCGGAGCAATTGGCCTTGAAATAGGGCAGGCACTCCTGCATTTCGGGTCAAAGGTCACGCTTATCGAGGCGCTTGATTCACTGCTGCCGCAGACAGAACCGGAAATAGGGGCCGCACTGAAGAGCAGACTGGAAAAAGAAGGGATGAAGTTCTTCCTG
>JAJYPW010000044.1 GCA_021795055.1 Thermoplasmata archaeon | reverse complement strand
AGCTTCGCTTGAATTCAGTTTTTCGACATATTGCCTTGCCCATTCTTCAGAAGGAAATTTTGGCATGCTGAAAGTACCATATTCCGGTACATAAACATGCACCCGGAATATCTGCCTTTCTGGAATATGCGATTGCTTCAGAAGTCATTATTTAGATGCGACAGTTGATCATCCATGAAAGTGCTGGCCATCCTTCCGCCATTTCTGCCGATAGACGAAATCGAGAGGGCAGTGGGTGCAATATTACCCGGAATAGAGATCAGGACTGACACCGACTTTGAGAGTTCGGATTGCGAGGTGCTCATTGTGACTACCTTTACTCCTGTGGATTCCGGCCTTCTCGGGAAAATGCCCAATCTGAAGTTCATCCAGGTTGCCAGTACGGGGTATGACAACGTCTCGATTTCCATCCTGAAGGAGAAAGGGATCAGGATGTCCAACATCCCCGTTGCCAACAAGGAGAGCGTCGCAGAGCACGTCATTGCATTTGTGCTTGCTTTCCTGAAGAACCTCATTTTCTTCGACAGAACACTGAGGGAAGGAAACTGGCCCATGCTTACCAATTCCCGGGAACTCTCCGGGAAGGTCTTTGGCATCGTGGGAATGGGGGCAATAGGGAAGAGGCTGGCGGAAAGACTGCTGTACTTCGGCGTCAAAATAGTATATTACGATCCTGTGAGGCTTCAGGAAGCCGAAGAGGAAATGCTTGGCGCCAGGTTTCTTGATCTCGGTACCCTCCTGGGAGAGTCGGACATAATTTCGATCCACTTGCCTCTGACGGAAGAAACGAAGGGGATGTTTGGCGCGGATGCATTCTCCGGGATGAAGGAAGGAGCAATGTTCATAAACACGTCAAGGGGTGAAATTGTGGACGAAGCCGCCCTAATTGATGCCATAAAACGGAAGGGGATACAGGCGGGCCTGGACGTGTATCCCAGGGAGCCGCCTGATTTCTCTTCAGAACTTTTCAGGCTGGACAATGTGATCTTTTCGCCCCACATTGCCGGCGTAACGATGGAAAGCCAGAGAAGGTTCATAACCGAGACAGTATCAAATGTCCTGAAGTATATTCAGGGCATCGAACCTCTTTACAGGGTGGTATGACGAGGGGCCACGAAGTCTTCGCAAAGACCATTGAAGAGATGGATCTCCTGCCGGTCTTCGGCAATCCGGGGACAACTGAGATACCTATGTTAAGATCCGTGAAGAGATACGTTCTGACACTCCTTGATTCCATCTCCGTCGGCATGGCAGATGGCAGATCACAGTATCTTGGAAAGCCATCCCTGGTGAACCTGCACACCATGCCGGGCGTGGGCCATTCAATGGGTTTCATACATACCGCGAAGATGAACCGTTCACCGGTCATCATCACTTCCGGGCAGCAGGACACAAGGCACCAGTTTTATGAACCTCTACTGAGCCATGATCTGCGTTCGCTCGTGGGTTCTGCAGTGAAATATTTCTATGAGATAAGGGACGCTGACGATATAGAGCCGGCAATTAAGAGGGCTGCAAGAATCAGCATGGAAGCGCCAAGGGGGCCCGTATTCCTTTCCTTTCCGATGAATCTGATGGATGAGGATTCGCTTTACACATCCCTTGACTTCTCAATCCCGGGAAACAATCAGGTAGACATGGCTGGGGCAGCAGAGGTGATGAACGAGATAGAACGGGCCGGCAATCCCGCGATCATATTTGGATCTGAAGTGGATGAATACGGTGCGATTGACAGGGCCGCAGAACTGGTGGAAAAACTCGGAATCCCGGCTTATGGAGAACCGCTTTCAAGCAGGTCCCCATATGACACTTCCAGGAAGGGGTTTGCCGGGGACCTCCTGCCGGCTTCCACCGCAATAAACGTGCAGCTCCTGCAGCACGATCTCATAGTCATGATTGGCGCGTCCGTTACCCTGTACCCATATCTGCCGTCCAAACTGTTCCAGGGAAAGAAGGTGATATATGCCGGACTGAACCCGGACAACCGCTACGGCAGGTGCTATGTAAGCAACCCGAAACTGTTCATAGAAAAACTTCTGGAACTGGCAAAGAGGAAAGGGAATATCGGGGAACCGGCAAGCATAGGGATTGAAAGCGAGGCAGCAAGGGAAAGAAGGAGAATGGGCATTGGGTATGTGGCTTACAGGATCAGGAGAGAGTTCCAGGGCTACACAATAGTGGATGAATCAATATCAAACTCCCCCGCAGTAAGGAGGATCATCGGTTATGCCGACAGGTCGTATTTTAACGCAAAATCCGGCATGCTTGGCTGGGGAGTGCCGGCCGCCGCGGGCATTGCCATGGAAAACAGCAGGGTTTTGGCAATAATCGGGGATGGGTCACTAATGTATACGATCCAGTCTCTCTACACCATGAAGAGATATTCCATTCCTCTGAAGATAGTCGTGCTTAACAACGGCGGGTACTCCATACTGAAGAGCTTTTCCAAGAGCTTCTATCCGGAAATGGAGAATGCCGAAATGTTTTCCCCGGCAACAGACATCGAGGGAATTTCGAATGCATTTGGGGTTGAAGCCAGGAGGGCGGGCCAGGACCTCGAAGATCTCAAATGGCTGAGGGAGGGCATCGAACCAAAATTGCTTGTTGTGGATATGGACAGGACAGTACAGAAGCTTTTTCCCTAGGTGAAATGTTCCAGCATCATTAATTAATCAAATTGGGCTTCACAGCCATGGCAATAACTTTACTGGGCTTTGGGAAGATTGGTAGGGCCATATATCAGGATATGGTCTCGCATACCCGGGGTATGCAGATAGATGTATACGATCCATTCGGGCGGTTTCCTGAACAGGCTCCTCCAGGGGTGAAATTCCACAGGGAGGATCCTTTTACCGGCACAAACAGGAAAAAAATCTTCAGGAAAGGCAGCGTCATAGCGTCGGCACTTCCGGCACACCTCCGGGAGGAACTTTTCCTCTCCGTGGAGCGTAATGGCAGCCGGCTGGTGGATATAACATTCGGAAATGATCCAATCAGTAAGGAAAAACTTTCATCGGGTGGAGATTTCGTTATCGTTCCAGACGCAGGCCTTGCGCCAGGGATCAGCAATTTGCTTGTAGGGCACCTCGCCAGCAAGTTTGAGAAAGTGGAAAGCGTCAGAATATTTGTTGGAGGAGTGCCTGACAGGGAGATTCCCCCACTGAATTATAAGGTAGTATTCTCAATGGACAGTGTGATTGATGAGTATGTGAACCCCTGCACGATAATTTCAGGAGGCCGGAAAAAAGTGGTAGAGGCACTTACCGGTCTGGAGAATATTGAATTTGCCGGGAAAAAATACGAGGCATTCTTCACCGATGGCCTCAGAACACTTGTCCATACGATGAGCAATGTGGAGAATATGTTCGAGAAGACCGTCCGCTACAAGGGACACTGCGAGAGAGTCAAACTCCTCAGGGATCTGGGATTCTTTTCGCCGGAGAAGATCGAAATTGACGGATCAGGGGTTCCACCACGCAGAATAAGCGAAGCTGTGCTCGAGAAGGCACTGGGTAATCCGGAATGCGGTGACACCGTCCTTTTAAGAGTGATAGCAGAGGGCAGGGTAAACGGGAAAATGAAAAGATACACCGCAGAGATGATTGATTCATCCCCGTCCGGGAGCGAACTCACTTCCATGGCAAGGACAACTGCATTCCCAGCCTCCATACTCACCCTGATGCTCCACGAAGATAAGGGGAATCTCGGGAAACTGTCAGGGTACGTACCCGTGGAAAACATCGGCTCCGATCAGCGTGCTTTTCAATCAATATCAAACGAACTTGCAGACAGAGGTATAAACATATCAATCAGCTAACACAGATGTCAGATGGAACCTGGACGGTTTGAAAACATGGCGTGCCCACCATATCCTTAAAAGGATTTGATATTCAAATCAGCGGCTGGCGCAGTATCCGCACAATGACACAGGCAGACCGGTAAAATTCATATACCTGAACAGTTTTAATCTCCTGTGACAGCAATAACACTGGACTACCTGAAAAACCTGTTCCTGAAGGCAATTTCAGTTCCTACAGGATTGACGTCCACTGAAACAACTCTCCTTTTCATCGCTCTTCTTGCCATTGGAATTGCCCTTATGTTCCGAGGAAATGAATCCTGGAAAGTGGTATTCACTGCTGCCGGGTTGTACCTTGGCGGTTATTTTTCATACAATGTAGTCAACTATCTGGGCTACACTGCAGTTCCCATCCTTATACTTGTAGCAATCGGGGCGATAATCGGCGCGATTGTCCTGACCCTGGCTATCAGGATTGGGCTGTCGCTGGGATTCGCTTACCTGGTTTATCTCGTCGGCATCGATCTTCTCGGCATCTCTCTCTACTATGCGATCGGAGCGGCAGTTGTTGGATTCGTGGTGGCGTACCTTCTCTACAAGGATTTTGTGCATGTCATTTCCGGCATAGTTGGTGCCTTCGCAGCATACTTTGCGATGACAAAGCTCGGGATATCACAACTTTATTCGGAATCGGCAGTTGCATTCCTGTACGTTGTGGGCGTTGCACTGCAGGAATGGGAAAGGAGACGCAAGAAAAGTCTTGGAAAACGCCTGAAGCAAGAAAAGGAAGAAGAGAGGGCTGCGAAAAACTGAAACATAAAGTGTGGTTCCGGTACAGGAAAGGATTGATGAGGTAGCTGCAAGGTGAGGTAAATGAAAATATCAATGCTTCTCGGTGGAATATTTTACCTGTTACGCGGTCTGCTGCTCGTTTCCCCGTTAATACTGCTGAGCGCGGTTGGGTATTTTCTTCCAGGTTCTATCAGCATTTCGACGACCGCGCTTACCTCGCAGGAACCGGTATGGGTGCTTGCAGCGGCTGCTATTGTACTGGCATTCATTGAGGAACATTATTTCAGGGACAGGGAATATGAGGCCTTCACTTTATCATTAATCGGAACTGTGATAGTTTTTATGATTACGTACTTCGCATACGCCGGCAACTTTTCCGGAATTACATACGCCGGCTATGCTCTCTTCTTCATGGGAATAGTGGATTTCGCTCTCGGCCTGGAATATCATAAACCAGGTCATGTGGGAAGAAAAAAGATAAGGAACAAGAAAGGAAAGACCGCCTCATCCTTTAGTGCGGCTGATTCGGGGAAGCAGCCCGTACCGGCTCATACATCCTTGCAGCAGGCCAGCGAGACCTCCCAGAATGACGAATGAGTGGCTAATTCTTTCCTTTAAAATTGAAAGAGACATTTGTATCTGAATCAGAGATCCCTCCTGGCCCACAGGGGGGTTTTATCATCATGTGCGGCAAAATTACTGCCCTAAATCTGTAACGAGGCCTTGCATTAGGATTTCAACCGGCATCCGTGATACCAATATGTAAGTGCCATAGCCAGACAGTAACGCCCGGCCCTGGTTTTCCAGCGATTGGATTTTAAAGGTAGCCTATTTCAGAAAGTGATCACGACCATTGTTGATTTGGCGAAGCGTCGACGCAGACTTGAACTCATTAACTGGGCGCATGCATTCCGGGGGTGGCAGAAGCCATAAATCTCAACTTTCGTGGTTTGCGTTACACAGTATCTCCGATTAGAGTTGAGTTTTTGTAGAGCTTTCGCTGATGGGATTCGAGAGAAGTGAGAACAACGAGCTCTCCGTTCTCAGGCCCAATATGTCCTAAGAATGGGTTGATCTTCTTCTCTCCTCGTTTTCCACCAGCGTGCTGCACACGCTGCTTATCTCCATCAGATACCCTTTAAAACTCACCTCCTCATGGTAGAAGAGATACCAGATTGATTCAACAAGCTGCTCATAGGCGAAGAGGAAATACCTTACCCGAATATCCTTGCTTTTCGTCTTTATGCGGCATTCATCCTGCACCCTGAACATTGTTTCGATGCGCCACCTGAATTTATACCGTGCAATTATGTGTTCAAGATCCAGGTCCTGGACACTGGTTGCGAAGCACCAGTCATAGTATTCCTCCGTTCGGTGATCAAATATCTGCTTCAGGAATGCAAGATACACTGAGTCGTTGACTTTCCTGCCATCCCTGTATATGGAGAACTCGTGCAGGATCATCTTCTTCTCAGACTGGTACATATGTGCGAACTCCTCCTTCACCTGTGGATTCTTTGGCACAAATATGAGGTAATTCATCTTGCGGTCATTGAGCATTATCATGAGTTCCCTGGAGTAGAATCCCCTGTCGAACAACAGGAGATCAATGTGACCGAATAATGGCATGATGGAGTCCAGTATTCCTGAGATCTCGGAGGGCATGTCGTTTCCCATGGGTGACGGCATCGACAGCAGCGGTAACCTGAGATCCCTGTTTACAATGCTCGCTGTGAGATACGAGTATTTGCCGCTGATCCCATGTTCTCCGGTCCATCCATGTATCCAGAGAGTGTCTCGATCGCCGTAAAAGTCTTCATGGGTGTAATCGAATGCAATCATAACGGGATCAGTCTTTTCGGAAATGGGCTTTTTAGAAATGGCTGATATTCTTGAGAGCAGAGATTCTCGTATGTTTTTAATAGCATCCTTCTGTGGATACTTTTCGATGCATAGATGTATTGAATCTGCCCTCTTCCCTGCTGTTTCCAGATAGGTGTTGGCAACGGCCGCCCTCAGCAGTTCACGATTGAAATGGAATCCGCTCAGGTATGGGGAATGATGCCTCAGTTTCAGCGAATCGTTGGTGAAGTGTTCAAGCATCTTCAGTGAGGCAAGCAAACGGTCATTATTCATGTTACAACTATGTACACAGTTCTTCCAAGATATTCCTTGGGACAGTCTATCTTGGCACTGTTCCCGAATTTTGTTACAGTCCTTACGAAATATCCCTCGATTCCCTTTATCTCAAGCGTGTTTGCAGGCGTTAGTGGTCTCTTCTTCATCGGATATACAATGCATATCCAATAATTAACCTTTCCATTATTAAATAAAAGAACGCTGAATGTGAACAAGAATAATATTATGACAACTCAATAATTATCTTCGGAGATACTGCCAAATAGCACAAATATATATGTGCCAACGAATTCCGCGACTGATTTTCTTAGAAGATCTGCCACTTGTTACAAAAGTTAATGGTAGTATCCTATTAAACCTATCTTTGCCCCTTTGTACTACTACAATTCAATTGAAAGTTTCTCCAACATCTCCCTCTGATCCTTTGTCAACTCCACGGGGAAAGTAAACCATTTGCGTACTGGACTTCTTTGATGCATGACAGGAAAGAAGTCCTCTTCCATTCGTCTTTCTATAGTAATGGATTTGTAGACATGTTCACAGCGACCAGATGATGGCAACGCAGGCGCACGAAAACGCGGATATGCATTCGCCGATCTAATTGGAACTATATTAGCTTCAGAGCGAACAGCA
>JAJYPW010000043.1 GCA_021795055.1 Thermoplasmata archaeon | reverse complement strand
CGATCACGCAATCAAATCCGGATAGGGCCTGTGAAAGTTCGCAATCCTTCGTGTCCACCTCTATTACGGCCTCGATACGATTCTTTCTTAGCCTATGCAGAGTCATATTTTTCGTGTGCAATAATTTGCATCTCGGTAGTATTCTTTCTGCTTTACAGCTAAGGGAAATTAACCTGATCCGCCAATGCAGTCCATGCAAAAGGGCACAGCAGTATTATAGGCTGCTAACATCATTACCCTTCCTACCGGCCTGGGACTCATTTGATGGAAAGTAAGCCATAAAAAACCCATCAAGTCTTCAGCACTTTGGTTATTTAGTTTTGCAGACGAGGCACGAGAAACTTAAGTCCATATCCGTCTCAGCAGTTTCCGGAAATTGCCATCTGAACTGGGTCGCTTCAATACCTGTGATTCTGGAATGTGAGTCAGTTTTCATCGCGCTCATGCGCTTGGAGATGCATTTATGGACTTTATCAGCCCGGCAGCGATATCCTCATAGATCCTGGCAAGATTCCTGTCCTTTGTTACAGCCGGAATCCCTGCGTCCGAATTGGACACTATTTCCGGAATAAGCGGAATCCTGCCGAGAAAATTCAGGTTGTTTGCCCTGGCAACTCCCTCTGCACCACCCTTCTTAAAGATAGGCACCTCCTTCCCGCAATGGGGGCAGATAAAACCGCTCATATTCTCCACAATACCAAGAACCTTGAGTTTCAGGGTCTCTGCGAAATTGATCGCCTTCTTTGCGTCAAGTAGCGCAAGTTCCTGCGGTGTGACTATTATCACAACGCCGTCCGTAACATCAGGAATGAGTTGTGCTACTGTCAGGGCTTCATCGCCTGTGCCTGGCGGAAAATCCATAATAACATAATCCATATCTTTCCACACAACATCTTCAAGGAACTGCTGGACCGCCTTGTGTCTCAGCGCCCCCCTCCATATGACCGCGGTGTTTTCGTCAGGTAGCATGAAGGCCATGGATATCACGCTCACACCGTACTGTGTCTGTACCGGCCTTATACCTGTCTCATCGGCATAGAGTTTCATATCAGAAACTCCGAGCAGCTTGGGATCGTCAGGGCCATTGATGTCTGCATCTATAAGTCCAACCTTGTTGCCCATTGATGCCAGGGTTACCGCAAGGTTCACGGAAAAAGTGGACTTGCCCACACCCCCCTTTCCGCTCATCACGAGTATGGTGTGCTTGACCCCCTTATATTTCGTTGATTTCTGAGGAGCGGTTATGATAGGTGGCGGTGGAGCATTGTCCATTTTTATGGTTCCTTTGGGCATTGTACTGAATTTCATCTCTTTATTTTACTCTTGTTTAATTCCTGTAGAAACAACCATAACGCACGACAGGCAACTTAAGGTAATGCAAACAGTGAGAGCAGCTTTCCCATTGAGCAATGCTGCGAGATCCTTCTCTTTCAATACTTGCAGAGAGGCCGAAGTCCGGAACTCTCCTGTCTTACACCCTCTTCAAATTTGCACACTGTCCGGAATGAATGCTTCATTTTGCCAATATTTCAAATTGTCCCGATCCACGGATCGCAAACAATATAAATAATAGATGATTCAGGCGTCGTAGTCGAGTTATTTCCATTATTTCCCGAGCCAAGTAAGGCTTGGTGCCAAACGATAAGCATGGTGCATGTAAAATGGTTGAAAATTTAAGTGAAGTGGAAGTTCCGGATAACGATAAATGGGATACACGAAAACAGATACTTGCCGCCTGGGGAGGGTGGCTGCTTGATGGCTATTCGACAATTGCCTATCTTGTGGTCATATTCATTCTGGCTGCAAGCATGTTCCCCTCGTCTCTTGGGATATGGACGCTGATTCTTACACTGGGCGGAGTGTCTCTTGGTGCGGCTGCAAGGGTTGCTGGATCAACGGTACTTGGGAATTATATTGGTGACAAAATAGGCAGAAAGTCACTGCTGACATGGTCAATCGTAGGTTTCTCGGTGTTCACTGCCTCAATAGGACTGGTCCCATCATATGATAGCATTGGCTTATTTTCTCCTGTGCTGGTATATATTGTCGTCATTTTCGCTGGTGTTTTTGCCGGGGCAGAGTACGGTGGAGGGGCCTCACTGGCAATGGAAAGCGTTCCCAAGGAAAAAAGGAACATCGTCGGTGCTTTCGTTCAGAGCGGCTTCGGCACGGGATATTTTCTGGTAGTGCTGGTTGCTCTGTCTCTTGAGAGCTTCTTTGGACAGGCAAACTACGATGCATATGGCTGGAGATGGGTTTTTATCATTGCCCTGATTCCCGGTCTTCTCACTTTGCTGATAAGGTACATTTCTCACGAATCTCCAGTGTTTGAGGAAATGCATCGCAAAAAGGAGATAACCAGGACCCCGGCCAAAGACATGCTGAAACAGCGAACGTTTCTTCTGCCTGCCATACTGATGATGACCGGCCTGCTCTTCATCAATCAGGCTACATTCTCTTTCTATCCAGAGCTCACGGGATTCGTTGGAATCACAGGCAATAACTATTTTTATGCCCTGCTGACAATAAACTTCATTTCACTGATAGGCGTATGGACAGGCGGCATACTCTTTTCCAACAACCTAAGGAGAAGGAACGTGATGATGATTCTTGGAGTTATATTTACGGTGCCCAGCGCTCTCTACGTCTATCTCGGGTACTCCACCAGTTTTGTCCAGTTCACTACAGTTTTCTCCATTCAGGCATTCTTCGAGGCGATGATGTTTTCATTGCTCCCAGCCTTCCTGAGCCTGAACTTTAGCAAGAGATCCCGCTCCACTGCCGTGGGAGTATCGTACAACAGCGGCGCAGTTGTAGGCGGGCTTGCACTGGTGATCCTTACGCTGCAGAAGCATGTGATGGATCTGAAGCTTGCCTGGAGCCTGGACCTGTATATAGCCGGTATAGCAATGCTGCTCGGCCTGTATTTCTCCGTGGACAGATCGACCCAGAAAGAGGACTCCATCAACGAGTAAGAAATTGGTGCAGCACGCAGGTGTGCACCCAATTATCTTTTTCTTTTTTTCTTCTCTGCAAGATCTTGTTACAATAATGCAGCCTTCAAATCCTTCTCATCCTTACGCTTCCGATGGAGTGATCCTGGAGCTTTTCCAGGATAAGGTGGGCGTGGAATTTTGTAGGGTCTATATTTTCCCTTAGGTTCACTGCGTTTATTTCATCCCAGATCCCGCCTGCAATTTTTACAGCTTCATCTTCAGAGAGATACGAATAGGAATGGAAGAATGATTCGCTGTCTGCAAACGCAGTTTTCATCAATACTTTGAATCTCTCCAGGAACCAGTTCTTGATATCATTTTCCTGTGCATCAATATAAACGGAGAAATCAAAGAAGTCTGAGACAAAGAATCCAGGTGCTTTTCCAGTCTTTGATGTCCTGGTCTGAAGCACATTCAGGCCTTCAAGAATCACGATGTCCGGATCATCTACAACATGGAATTGGTCAGGAACTATATCATACTTCAGATGGGAATATACCGGCACCTTCAATCCGGTGGAACCGGATTTCAGGTCATAAAGAAAGCCTATTAGCGAATGCAGGTTGTAGCTTTCCGGGAAACCCTTTCTGTTCATAAGCCCTCTTTCTTCAAGGGTTTTGTTGTCGTAAAGGAACCCGTCAGTGGGTATCAGGTCGACCACCGGTCGCTGAGGCCAGGAGGAAATCAGGGTTTTCAACAGCCTTGATATGGTGCTCTTTCCAACAGCAACGCTCCCCGCAATTCCGATTATGAAGGGAATCTTCTCGTGACGGGTACCAAGGAATTCTTTCCTAGAATTGTAAAGGTCTCTGGCAGACTGGTAGTATATATTGATCAATCTAGACAGTGCAAGATATATATCCTCCACCTCAGAAATAGATATCTTCTCGTTTATACCCTTTATTTGGTCAAGATCGGCCGAATTCAGCGTCAAGGGCGTGTTATTTCTGAGGTTCCTCCACGCTTCCCTGGAGAAGGAAACGTATGGGGAGAGCCTCCCCTGTTGTGGGTCTGTTTTTGCCTGCAACGGTTACTAAATACCCAACTCATATTTACCATGTGCCAGTGTGCCATCGGATTCATTAAACCCTTTCATTCTTCTTCGCTGTCAGGTGGACGGTTACAGCACGAGATAAGCAAAGATAACAAAGAATATCAGGCCCAGTGAAAGTGCATGCACCGGAAATCGCCCTTTCAGGAGAAGCAGCCCATATATCAGGGAAACTGTCTCGGTGGCAATCACGCTTATCACGGCACTTTCGTTAATGACTAGCGGGAAAATCAAGAGGGCGATTCCCGGATAGAGAGTGGAATATAGCACCTTCTCTCCCACCAGCGAGCCTACCGCAAGGGAATCCTTTCCCCTGTAACCCCATATCATCGCCGTCATTGTTTCCGGGATTATTGTGGCAAAAGGGACAACCAAAATTGCAAGTGTGAGCGGGCTCAGGCCCAATTGTAGAGAAACGCTGCCTATTCCCTTGACCACAAGATCCGAGCCATAGAACAGGATTGCAATGGAAGTCACGATCTGGATCAACTCGGCTTTTCGGGTGGAAATGAATTTCGCCAAATAGGGATTTGCCGGGATCTCCTCCATCCCGGCGCCCGCCTTCGCCCTCATCAGGTGCACGTAATATACGTATGAAATGAGAAAAACCGCGCCCAGAAGCAAATCAACTTCCCTGGACACATACCCGGCCAGCAGGAGTAGAGGATACAGGATAGAGATCAAGAGATAAGGATAGGAAAGCGATTTGTCAATTTGCAATGTAGAGGACCTGCGGTTTCCCCTGATAAACGATGGCAGGATGGCAAGCAATACCAGAGTGTAAGCAAGAGAGGAGGAAATGAAAGGTTCACCAAATATCACTCCTGTTGCAATCTCGTGGCCTTCTGTCTGGTTTGGAAGCAACAAGGCCATAATGAATACAATCAATTCAGGAAATGAGGTGAATAAAGGAGAAACTATAGATCCCAGGAAAGAATCCGGCCACTTCATCTTAAACGCGGCATATTCAATCACGTTTACGAAAATCAGTGATCCAGAGAATACTGCCAGCACTCCGAGAAGGAGTTCCAGATATTGATACACCTGCACAGTGTATGGATTTCCAAGTGATTAACCTTGCACTGGAATTCCGCGGTACAGGAAGCGACCTGCGATCCTAAATCATAACAAATATTAAGCGAATGCAGATGACAGATTTGCACGAAGTTGGAAACAGGCGGCTATTCCGCGGCTGGTAAATTATGTATGGGAATGGTGTTATTTGTCCTGGTACTCTCAAAGTAGATGACTGCGTTCACTGCGTTTATGGAAGTGCATGGTCTTGACGGTTTCAGGCAGGCATGGAGATACCGGGCTTGAAAGGGGCCTTAAGAGGGGGTGCGTATTCTGTGAGAATATACTCACCCACAGGGCCGGCTATTTCGTGTATGAAAATGAATTCCTGGCAATATTCCTGGATCATGCGCCCGTAGAACTCGGGCACCTCCTCATTATCCCAAAAGTACACTTTGAGAATATTTTTGACATCGATCACGAATATTATTTGAAGATCTGCGAAGCAGCCAGGAGAATTGCGCCAGTGTTGCTAAAGGCAACCGATGCAGATGGGCTGAATATAAGCCAGAACAATGGAGCATGCGCTAACCAGCGCATAATGCACTACCATCTGCATATGATCCCGAGGTTCTGCTCTGACAGGATATCGTGGGAAAGAAAGGAATTCAGCCATGATGAGATGAATGGCATTTCCACCAGGATCAGGGAGAGCATCGAAAGGAAGCGCCCAAATGAACCATGATATCTTCACTCTTTTCTGTCGAATACCCTGCAGGATCTCGTAAGGGGATCCATACTCATCACTTCCTCGCGGTGGAATCGTCACTGCACGGGCTGTCTCACGGATATCGGAATACATCACCTGAAGACATATTTATACCCTGTGGGGTTCTACTGTTCATATGAAAAGCATCGAGGAACTCTACAAGAAAGCTCTTGAACTCAAGAATAAGGGCATTTCGGACAAAGAGATATCCACGGAGTTGCACCTTTCGGTCAACACAGTCACCTGGCTGCTCAGCCAGGAGTTCCTCAAGGGATCTAAGGTTGAAGATGTCAGGGTGGGCTGGAGATCAATAGGGGTCTATGGAAACAGGATAATGTACATTGCACAGATAATGGCAGATATCATAGACGAGGAATCATCGAAGGACGGAGGAAAGAGGATAGACTCTATCCTTGGAATAACTATTAACGGGATACCTTTCGCAACGATGGCATCTTACCTCATGGAAAAAGAACTCATCGTCTACCGGCCGCACCACTCGAGACAGGAGGGCTTTTTCAGCAGCAACTTTGCCTCAGTCAAGGGGAAGAACGTAGTTATTATTGATGACGTGGCAAGCACCGGTGAAACCCTGAGAAGAACCATCACCGACATCAAGAACGAAGGCGGCAATGTCCTGCTGGTAATCGTACTGGCCTCAAAGCTCCACTCCGACGAGATTTCTGGAGTGAGGATCAGGTCTATTATCAGGACAACCATCATCGGCAACTCATAATGATAAGTTATGCACTGGGCTGAAGCTTTTTTTACGGATGATTCAGACGAAGTGATAGCTACCGGTATCTCCCCTTCAGGCGCCATTCATATTGGCAACATGAGGGAGATACTTACAGGGGACATTCTCAGCAAGGCAGCCGTTCGGAAGAAAAAGAAGACCCGTTTCATCTATCTTGGCGATGATGCAGATCCGCTCAGAAAGGTTTACCCCTTCCTTCCGGCAAGTTACTCGGAACATGTGGGAAAACCACTTTACAGGATCCCCGCGCCTGAGGGAAAGCAGTCATACTCGGAATACTACCTCGATCCATTCCTGAAGACCCTCGATATCGTAAACGTCAGGGTAGAGGTTATTAGATCATCCGATCTTTACAAGAATGGAACACTGGCTGAAGCTGCGAAATTGATTTTTGAAAACATAGGTAAGGTTGAGCAAATACTTCAGGAAGTGTCCCAGAGAAAGCTTGAGAGTAACTGGGCACCATACAACCCCATGTGCAGCAAGTGCGGCAGGATCACCACCACTACAGTTACAGGTATATCTTTCCCCTATGTGGAGTACACCTGTAAATGCGGCAACAGCGGAAAGAGCGATGTCAGGAAGGACGATGGCAAGCTGCCATGGAGGCTGGAGTGGCCCGCCAAATGGTTTGCCCTGGGCGTGACCACCGAACCCTTCGGGAAGGATCATGGTGCCGCTGGGGGATCGTATGATACCGGAAAGCAGATTGCAGAGGAGATATTCCACATAAAGGCGCCTAAGCCCATGATGTTCGAGAGGATTCTCCTGAAGGGAAAGGGCGTAATGCATTCTTCAACAGGGATCAACGTCTCTGCCTACGATTTCGTCAGCAACTCCCCGCCGGAGGCTCTGAGGTACACACTTTCCAAGAATCAACCGTCAAGG
>JAJYPW010000042.1 GCA_021795055.1 Thermoplasmata archaeon | reverse complement strand
ATGGCTGGTGATCGGAACTGCTCAATAACCTCCACATCCTTCATTGCCGGTTGAATATCGCTAACATCGGCGTTAATACAGAACCACTGAGTCGTGATTCCTCTTTTGTCCTTTGTGCCGGCGTACGAAATCCTTTTCCTGCTTATCCTGAGAATCCCGGCCAGCTCGCTCAGGAAATGATTGGTATCCCAGTTCGTCAGCCTGACCTTGATGTGCAGGTATTTTCCGTTTGAATCCTTTGGGAAATCCACAGGAATTTCATCCACAATAAAATCTGCCGGCGAATCCTTTATGTGACCTGGAATTCCCTCGCCAGAGGTGGTATATCCGGCAATGCCTATTTCTGTTTCCGAGAACACCTTCAATATACCTTTACCGTCCTGTAGAGATTGTCCCGTTCCACCGGTACCTTTCCTATCTCCCTGAGAGCATCAATTATGATCTCCCTACCAAGGTTTCCCACATCCTTGCCCGTCGCAGGGATGACTTTCTCGTCGTAAATTGTGCCTCCCCAGTCGTTTGCACCGGAAAGCACGCTGAGCTGTCCCATCTGTATCCCGTTGGTTAGCCAAGAACTCTGTACTATGGGAAGTTCCCTACCGAAGGCAATTCGTGAAATTGCAATGTTCCGGATGACTTCGTCGCCGCCGCTGCGAAACTTCACCAGACCACTTTCTTCCAGCCTGGTCTTTCCCGGTTCGAAATTCCACGGTGTGAAGGAAAGAAAGCCATGGTATTTCTTCTGCAGGGAGAGTATCCTATGCAGGTGATCAGCCCTGTGATAACTGTTTTCAACGTGCCCGAACATCATTGTGGCTGTGCTTTTTATCCCGATCCTGTGGGCAGTTTCCATGACGTTGATCCACTCTATTTCGCTGCCTTTCGGCCTGCCAAGGATTTTTCTGACGTCCTCATGGAATATCTCTGCTCCTGCGCCCGGTATGGTTTCAAGTCCGGAATCCCTGAGTTGTTTCAGGAGTTCCTCGACTGTGATCCTTGCCTTTTTCGCTATGAAGGATATCTCAGACGTTGAGAGACCGTTTATTCCTATTCTCGGGAATTCTTCCTTTATCCTCTTGAAGAGTTCGAGATAATAGTCAAGCTCAAGTGAGGGATTCACGCCTCCCTGGATCAGGAGCTGTGTTATCCCGTACTTGCCGTAATATTTCTCTATCTCTTCTATGACCCTGTCGATGGAGAAAGTGTAGGAATCGCTTTCCTTTCCAGTTCTGTAGAAAGCGCAGAAATTGCACCTGACATTGCATATGTTGGTGTAGTTCAGAATCAGGTTCGATACAAAGGAAACTCTGTTTCCGCTGATCTCATCCGAAACTCTGGAAGCAATCTCCGAAAGCGTCGGCGTGTCGACCTCGTCGTACAGGTATTCAATGTCCTCCTGTTTCAACTCGCCTCTGAGGGAAGCTGTAACAAGTTCCTCCAGATCCATTTCCAGAATTTGCACTTTCTAAAATGATAAAAGGTTAAATAAAGTTTGGACTGAACCGATAACTGGCCAGCCTAAACCTTGACCCTCTTCAGGTACCAGCGCTCTGCCCCCTCTTTCTCCCTCTTGGCAGCCTCCTCGATCGTTACGGGAGCACCCTGGATGCCTTCCATGCCTTCGGTCCAGTTTGCAGGAGTCGCAAGTTTATGGTCCCAGTTGAATTTCAGCGCCTTGATGACCCTGATGATCTCGTCAATGTTTCGCCCGGTTTCAGCCGGATAATAGATCATCCATCTCACAATCTGGTTCGGATCGATTATGAACACTCCCCTAACTGTGAGGCCGGCTTTCTCCTCAATCAGGTTGTAAGCACGCGCCACTTCCTTGTCTATGTCGGCTATCACCGGGAACGGTATGTCAATCTTGTAATGTTCCTTGATGTCACGAAGCCAGGCCAGGTGGCTGTAAATGCTGTCAACGCTCAACCCGATCAATTCAACACCGAGTTTCTTGAAATCCTCGTACCTGTTGGAGAACGCCATGAATTCTGTGGTGCATACCGGCGTGAAGTCGGCCGGGTGAGAAAAGAGCAGAACCCACTTTCCTTTCAGTGATGAGAGCACAATTGGACCCTTAGTCGTATTCGCTGTAAAGTCCGGTGCCTTTTGTCCTAGATATACTGGCATATTTTTTCCACCGTCTATGAATGCCCATCTTACTTTATAATCTTTCTAAATGCGCAAATTGTGCTCACATGCCAAACCTTAAATATCATTGAATACGGAATAGCAATAATAACGCCTTCTGGAATCATTGAGGCATATCTGGGCGAAGACCAACCCTCTTTCCTTCAACTCATGCAGGGCGTACATGATGGTCCTTCTCGAAAGTCCGGTTTCATCCTGTATGGACTCGGTAGTCGCAACCTTCAGATCCCTCAGCACCCTGAGCACGTACCTGGATGAGTTGGCAAGCCCGGGATAGGCGAAAGTGGAATCCATATTACCCTACCATTTTGCCCGCATATAAATATGAATTGTGGCGCTACGACGTAATTGGTTGACAGCCGCATTTTTTCTCGATGTGACCTTGTATCCGTTAGCGCGACCAATCCACGGTTCAGGAAGATCTAACGCAATCATGATCTAATCATGTTTAATTATCCTGCCTTAATCCAGAAAAATGGTTGTTCCCCTTCTCGTTAAGGATCTCAGGAAGGACTACCTGGTCAAGGGGAAGGTTACCAGCGCTCTGCGGGGGCTTTCGCTGACTGCATCCAGACCGATGATACTTTCTATACTGGGAAGAAATGGTTCCGGCAAGACCACATTTGTCAAGATAGCCACAGGGCAGCTGATTCCTGGCTCCGGGACAGTGGAGATATTCGGGCATGATGTCATTTCTTCTCCGGCATCGGTAAAAGGGCTTATTTCCCTGGTTCCACAGGAATGCAGGCCTTGGGGGCACATGACTCCAAGGGAACACATCTATCTTTACCAGAGAATACTGGGAAATTCACGCGAGGGCGCAAGGGATCGCGTTCAGTTCATCAGCGACATGCTGAACATCGGTTCCTTCATGGACACTGAGGCGGTAAACCTCTCCGGGGGGCAGAGGCAGCTCATAGTGGTCGGCATGTCGCTCTCAGCCGAAGCTGATATTTATTTTCTTGACGAACCGACGATTGGCCTTGACGTAATTACCCGGAAAAATGTCTGGGAAGGGATCAGATATTTCAGGAAACTGGGGAAGACAATTGTACTGACCACTCATTATTTGGACGAGGCTTCGGCCCTGAGCGACGAGATTGCTGTTGTCAGCGATGGGAGACTGCTGGCCCAGGGTACACTTCAACAGCTCCAGAACATGCTTGACTACAACACCAGGATCAGGATCCCTGCAGACTTCTCTAAGGGTGGCCTAGAATCTTACGGGAGGGTTGTCAGCGACAGCCAGTACGAAATACTGTATACCGACGAGAAGAGGGTCGAGGAGATCATCCTCTCTGCAGGACTGCTAAAGACAAGGATTGAGATAGGTCCTGTGGGCCTGGACGACGTGTTCATTTCACTGGTGGGTGGTAGCATTGAAGACTAGCATCATAAGAGACATTCGGGCCTGGCAAAGCTTCACCATGCTCAATGGACTGATACCAATCTACAGAAGACCGCTTGCACTTGTCGCTATACTCTCCACGCACCTCTCTTTCCTGTTCTTCGTTGACATTTTCAGCCACGGAACTCAGCTTCTGGTGGGATCCATAGGCGGCCTTATTTTCACAGTGATTAACGCAGCCACGATGCTTCAAAGCGACTTGCTTTTCGGAAAGATTGACCTCAAGTTCCAGCAGATGATAGCCACCACCGGAATCAGCCCTCTGGTCTATGTAATGGGAATGGCCACCGGTGACATAGTGTTCATCCTCCCTGGAGCCATATTCTTTCTGGGAGTGATAGTGTATCTTACACCCGTGACCGTTCTGGATGTCGCATTGATCATCTTTGCTGCATTCCTTACCTGGGTGTTTTTCTCGCTCTTCTCCTACATGATTTCAAGGAAAGTGAGAGAAATGAGAGAAATCTGGCCAATATCTGTCATCTTCGGGATAGTTTTTGCCGTGATACCACCCATATACTATTCCCTTGGTTCCATACCCGCACCCTTTCAGTATTTTGCATACTTTGTGCCCACCACATTTGCAGCCCTGATCATAAAGGACGCGGTTGCGAACTCATTGAGTTCCATGCCTTTACCTCTGATCGTGTATTTTGTGGAAACCGTCCTGATGGTCGTCTTTGCAACACGAATATCCGACTGGAGACAGCAGACAATCTGAGACTTTGAATTTAACCACAATGGCACATGAATGGTGGGCAACCAGGGACAGGTATTACCCATATCGATTTTTTAATGCATAATCGGTGATCATGCAAACGATTTGAGGTTCGCACTTCGTTATGTGCAGAAGACGTCATTTGGAATGTGCAGTAAAGGCGTACCATCTGCCTGGTCATTCTAAACCGGTTACACCCGCTGGCTTTAAGATAAATGCGTATGAATGGAAACTTGCACCGACCATTGTCTCATTTTCATTATATTATGGATTTCAGGCGCATAACAATAAACAGACAATCGTTTTAATATCCGGTTAATATCGCTGCAAAATGAGCAGCAAAGTCTCGGAAATAATGACCACCAAGCCGTTCTGTTTCCATGTTCCAAGCATGGTTGAAGACCTGGTTGGTTTCCTGATCAAAAGAAACCTAACTGGCGCACCCGTAACAAACGGCGAGGGAAAATACGTTGGAATGGTTTCCAGGCGTGACGTATTCTCTAACCCTTCAGAAAGCCAGACTGCGATGCTCATGAGGAGGGAGAAAGCTGTAAACCCGGATGATACCGTTGAAGCCGCGGCCAAGGAGATGGTCCTGCAGCACAGAAGGCATGTCGCAGTTGTCGGTGATAATGGGACGGTTGTCGGAATACTCACACCACAGAACTTCCTTGATTATGTAGCTGAGACAAAGGGAAAGGAAAAGATTGCCAGCGTGATGAAGGGCCCTTCATTCGCGCTCTGGGAAAAGATGCCCGTTAAACTTTTCCTTACTATAACGAATCTCTCCAGGATCTATGCGTTTCCTGTCCTTGATGCGGAAAGCAATTTCAAGGGCATAATTACGGACAGAGATGTATTCAACATCATGAAATTCAGCAGTTCGGAACTGTCAATGAAGAGGGACATGCAGGAGGATGATCCATGGAGTTGGGAGGGAGTCAGGAACTTCACTTCATACGCTGTGTACAAAAACATAATGGAAATTCCGAATGTGCCCGTGGAACGCTGCATGATCACCGAACCTAAGACTGTAGAGATTGATGACGATGTATCGAGCGCAGTCGACATAATGAAGGAACACAATTTCAACCAGCTGCCTGTTCTCAGGGGAACCAGGCTTGTGGGAATGCTTTATGATCTCGAGTTGCTAGGGGTGATTTCCTGAGTCGTTTTGACGACGTCGTGGAGATCGCTAAAAGAAGAGGATTTTTCTGGCCTTCGTTTTCGTTTTATGGAGGTGAGTCCGGCTTCTATGATTTCGGACCTGTTGGCACCCTGCTTAAGGACAGGTTCCTGATGCTGTTCAAGCGGAGTTACCTGCGCGAAGGCGGAATATTCATCGACACGCCCACTGTCACACCGAAAAGGGTTTTTCAGGCATCTGGACATCTTGAAAAATTCGAGGATCTCGCAGTAAAATGCTCCCGGTGCGGCAGGTATGACAGAATCGATTCCTCGCTGAAAAAATCCAGCATTGCAAGGGAATCTACAACGCTGGAAGATGCCATTTCGCTAATCGGGGAGGGAAAACTTATCTGCGCATATTGCGGCGGAAAGATAGTTTCTGCTGAGATGATGAGCCAGATGTTCAGGGTGGAGAGAGGCAAGGATAACGATCCATACTACCTGAGACCGGAGACCGCACAGGGTATATTCGTGAATTTCAAGCTGCTCCTGAACCAGAACAGGGGAAAACTGCCGATGATCGTCTGCCAGTACGGGAAGGGCTACAGGAACGAGATATCTCCGCGCCAGGCACTCCTGAGGCAGCGCGAATTCTTTATGGCGGAGGTCGAGGTATTCCTGGATCCGGAAGCAGGTTGGACCAGGGATTCGCCTGAAGACATCGTCCTGACGCTCTTGCCTAACAGTGGGAATAAGCTGCGGACATCTGCGAAGAGCGCGCATGAGAGCGGAGTGATACCAAACAGGGGGATGGCGTATTTCATTTACATCACGTACTCCATCCTGAGGAAATGCGGAATCCCGGAAGAGGGCATAAGGTTCAGGCAGCACAGGAAAAGCGAGCTTGCCCACTACGCCAGGGACGCCTGGGATGCCGAGGCGGTAATAGACGACGACTGGGTGGAGATAGTGGGAATTGCCGATCGCGGAGATTATGATCTCAGGAAGCATTCAGATTTTTCAGGAGAGCCACTTACAGCAGAGGGTGGAATAGTACCGGTGGTTGTCGAACCCGCTTACGGCGTGGACAGGATCACCATGGCAGTTCTTTCATCTTCATATTATGTCAGGGAAAACGGTTTCAAGGTAATGCGCCTGCCACCAGAGATATCGCCTTACATTGTTGCCATTCTGCCGCTGCAGATCAGGGACGGGCTTGATGCTATTGCAAGGGATCTTTTCGCAAAGCTCATGGATCTGAACGATTATGTTGCCTACGATGAATCCGGTTCAATAGGAAGGAGATATGCGAGGCAGGATGAGATAGGTACGCCGTACTGCATAACCGTGGATTACCAGACCAAAGAGGACTCCACCGTAACAATAAGGGAAAGGGACAGCACATCCCAAATCCGGGTGAAGATCAGTGATCTTACCGGATACCCAATTCTCCAGAACGCGATCTTGATGAAAGAACTGAGTGCCCTCAGTCTTTCTGCATCAAAGAAATAGCCCTGGCAGGACACAGGGAAGCCGCTTCCAGCAGATCATTGTCCTTTCCTTCTGCCCCTCCTGCAAGATATGCTTTGCCTTCACTGTCCATTTCAAAGACCCCTGGCAGAATTGCAGTGCATATTGCATCTCCAAGGCAACTTTCCCTGTCCAGCTTCACCTTAAGGTGCAGTTCCATCACCCGCAATCGCCTTCTTGAGCGCATTAAGGGAGAGGAGAGCACACCTTTCTCTTGCAGGTCCCAGGCTGACTCCCAGATCCGTCAGGTATTTCTGATCGGTGAGATCGGTAAGGCTGGATATGCCCTTCCCCTTTACCATTTCTGTGAGAATTGATGCGGACGCCTGGCTGATGGAACAACCGCGTCCCACGAACTTGATGTCTTCAATCCTTCCCTCGTTTATGATCATTTCCAGATGGACGGTGTCCCCGCAAAGCGGGTTGTATTCCGTGATCCTGTTGGTTGCATTTTCGATCGTTCCATAGTTGTGAGGATTACGGTAATGATCCATCATCACTTCGTATGCGATGTCTTCGCTCAATGCCCAAACCTCGCCGTTGCATTTTGCAAACCTATAAAGAGCTTGTCGATCTCCTCCTTGGAATTATATATGTAGAACGAGGCCCGTG
>JAJYPW010000041.1 GCA_021795055.1 Thermoplasmata archaeon | reverse complement strand
TCTCAGGTTTATATCCGCTATAGAAAGGTGACGCAAATCTTTGCACTATCATGGTGCCCGGCTCACTGCGCCGCTATTGAGAGATACTTCGCCAGGAGCCTTCTCCCAGCCTCCTCGTCTTTGGAGTTGGAGTAAACGCGGATAATCGGCTCGGTTCCCGATGGCCTTATCAGGACCCAGCCGGTTTTCTCCCAAACCTTGAGGCCATCGGTCTCGTCAATTTTCTGAATTCCGTCAACACTCTTGATCCGTGCTTCAATATCCTCCCATTTTCCCTTGCGCTGGACGCTTGATTTAAGGACATGATACCTTGGTATCTCAGAAAGAAGATCTGACAGTTTCTTGCCTGTGGAATTCATGATGGAAATGATCAGCATCGCAGCAATAGCCCCGTCCCGGCAGTACTGGTGTTTGGGGAATATGATGCCTCCATTTTCCTCCCCTCCAAGCGTCGCTTTCTCCTGGATGACCGTACGCGCAACCAGAGGCGCGCCAACTTTAGTCCGGATCAGCCTGATACCACTGGATTTGCACACGTCTTCCAGCGAGTCAGAGGTGCTGACAGGAGTGACCACGGTATCCCCCCTTTTGCAGTAGTATTTAGCAATGATCGGGAGTACGCTGTTGCCGTCGAGGAACTCGCCCTTTTCATCATAAAACACGCACCTGTCGGCATCTCCGTCGTGGGCGATGCCTATGTCATATTCTCCAGATTTCATCAGGCTGCTCAGCGCGGTGAGATTTTCCGGCTTGGGTTCGGAATCCCTTGAAGTGAACAAACCGTCCGGGTTTGAGTTGAGGGTGGTGAGTTTCGCACCAATCTTCTGCAGCAATAGGGGGGTTGTGAGATAAGATGCGCCATTGCCAGCGTCAAAAGCGATCTTCAATTTCACTTTCTTGCCGGCCATTTTTGCTGAATCAAGAACTCTCTCTACATAAGTCTTGTAAAACTCAGGTTCAGAAGTTATGGATCCCAGAGAGCGCCAATCGGCCGTCTTAGGTGATCCGGAATGGAAAAGCCTTTCGAGGTCCTCCTCTGTCTGCCTGGATGCCTCGGTACCATCCGGCTCTATCACCTTCAACCCGTTGTATTTCGGCGGGTTGTGGGATGCCGTTATCATAACACCAGGCATGGCGTGCATTCTGCAGTATATCTGGAGGCCGGGTGTCGGAAGAGTACCTATATTTGTGAGGTCTGATCCGCCAGAAAGCAGGCCCGCACTGACCAGGGAGAAAATATAGTCTCCGCTCTGCCTGGTGTCTCGGGCAATTGCTATGCGGGAAGCATTAAAATGGGAGGCGATCGCTCTTCCCATGCCGATACAGAGGTCTGAGGTAAGATCTTCATTCGGCACCCCTCTTATCCCGTTGGTGCCAAACAGCCTGCCGGGGTTTTCCATGCTGGCAAATGTGCAGGTGATATATTTCAGTAGCGGGGTAAGGGTGATAAAGGCCTTCGATTACCTCATAATGCATGTTGATACCCGGGATGTCCATGGGAGAATTTAATATTGAATTGTAGATTCATAGGCTGTTGCCAATTAAAATCGGAAGGGATTGTTATATAGCACCAACTGCGGTACTAATAGGCGACGTTACCATTGGGGACAGGGTCATAATCTGCGACAACGCGGTACTAAGAGGGGACACGAATTTCATCCGGGTGTCAAGCGCCTCTAATATACAGGATTCCGTCACCATTCATGGAGAAATTGAGAGTCCTGTCCTCATTGGTTCCGGTGTATCCATCGGCCACAACTCGGTGGTGCATGGCTGCAGCATATCTGACAGTGTGCTTGTCGGGATGAGTTCAGTCGTTATGTCCGGGGCCACAATAGGTAAGGGATCCGTAATTGGAGCGCATTCGCTGGTGACGGAAAGATTCAAGTCAGAAGAGAATTCTCTGATAATGGGATCGCCTGCAAAGGTTATCAAAAGGGATCAGAAGTACCGGGTAATGGCAGAACTTAATTCATTGGCCTATGAACGATTGAGGGAGAATTACCTCTTCGGGAAGTATGATCGGCTGGAGGGTAAGGATTACAACTCCAGAACGCTTGGAGATAATGCTTTGTCATGACAGAACTTCAGTCAAAATCGTCCAGGAGGCTTGTTGCACTAATTTCCGATGTGCTGCTCAATCAGTCGCAGACCTCTGGTACATGCTCCACAATCGTGGTTGAGTTGAACACGCTGCTCGAAGAGGACAAGTACGTGGATAATATCCTGCAGGAATCTCTGCTTTCGCTGATGGGTAGTTCGTCGGTCAGCAGTGAATGCAAGGAGCATATAATCGGGAGCCTCGGGAAGTTTGCCCCAACAAATTTCCAGTCAGTAATTCTAGAGATTCATTACCTGGTATGGCTCAAAAAATTCAGGGAAGCGCTGCAAGCCATCGAGAAGGATCCAAGATTTGAGACCAGCCAGGAATCAAAGTCGCTCATAGATCTGATAGCGGTCAAATCCGGGTACTACGAAGAATGTGTGCTGCTTATGGCGAAGCTCGGCCAGTGGATCCCGGAAGTAATGCATTCATTCCTGGAGACAAAGCCCGGTAAGGCCAGGGTTAAGGAAATCGCCGACATCATGAAACAGAGATCTGGTTCGCAGGAGTATACACCCTTCCTGGAGATGGTATACGAAACCTATCAGGATAAGGGGTTTCGGGACGATCTCATTTCAATATACCTGAAGCAGGGAAATTCCACGAAGCTCGCCGCCCTCACAAGGCAGCTTTCCGAAACGGAAATCATCGATTCATTGGAACTGTCCAGGCTTGCCGAAATATTCCTGGCCGGCAAAGATATGGAAATGGCGATGCGTTTCTCCAAAAAAGCTGTAGTCCTCGATCCCAGTCTCTTGGAAGCCAATCTGGCATATCTCCGTACGCTAATGGCCGCAGAAAGGTACGAGGAGGCATATACCCAGATAATGAAAATAGGGGGGGAACAACCCAGAAATCCCGACATTGCCTGGCTGAAAGTGGTCTCTGCCTTCAAAACAGGGAGATACAGGGAATGCATTGACACGATCAACGCAATGAGTGCGGGATCCGGCATTTCCAAGGATCTGTTGCTTTATTCAATCAGGAGCTACATTGGACTGGCAGATTACCACAAGGCGTTGAAGGCGATTGAGGAAAGCTCCAAGCTGCTTCAGGATGACGCTGAAATTCTCAGGGAAAAATTCTTGCTGGAAAGGAAGTTCGAGAACAAAGGGCAAATTTTCCAGACTGCGGAGAAGCTGCTGAAACTTGACAGCACTGACCAGGAGGCTTTAAAATTTGTCATTAGCATGCTCTACGACTCTGAGGAATATTCGAGGATTGTGGATCGCTTTGCAAAGGTAAATTCGTCTGATCCGGAGGTGCTTGCCTATGTGATCGCGAGCTGCCTGAGAGTCTCCCCCGGGGTAGACGGCACAAGGGAAGCCTTGAGAAAGTCCATTCCATTGATTAATCAGGGCGTAGTTCTTGATACGCTCTTTGAACTCGCAAGATCGGATGAATTTGTCGAAATCCTGAAAGCCGAAGTCACGCTGGACTCAGAGGAAACCTGGCCAGTTACGCACTGCCTTAATTTCCTGAGGGGAAAGTCCATCAGTTCGACCAATGACTTATTTGAAAAGGCCTCCCGGATTAGGTCAATAGGTCTGATGTGGGGACTCGCCAAATCCAGGTTCTATGCCCAGAACTGCGATATAGACGAGAAGTTGCTTCTGTTCCTTTCCACAAAACCATACGATATCCTGAACACGACCATGGCCCGAATTAAGGAAATTGTTGAAGGCAAGATTCCGGCCAATGTAAGGGACTCAAGGTTCCTCCTGTACCCGGTGAGCGAGGCGCTTTCGCTGATTAACAGATACAAGGAAGCAGAGTCGACGTTGGAGGAATCAGTGGAAGACAAGAAAACAGATCCATTCTACTGGTATATCTCAGGGCTGATACAGTTCCACACATCCGACTTCTCATCTGCCATGCGCTCAATAAAGAAGGCATTACAGATTTTCACAAACGCCGATTTCCTGCTCCTGAAAATTCGTGCAGCAATCAGGCTCAAGGATGATGCGCAATTCAGGGAAACTTTTGAAAAACTCGCATGGCTGGATGAAGCTCACAGAGCACCGTATGCAGAGATAAGGGAATATATGGCTCATGCTGACAGCGACCTACTGTCCTGGTTCGCCGGATTTCTTGAAAAAAATCCCCAGGAGAGCGAAGACGCGGAAAGAATAGTATTGATGGAGAAGGAGAGGATAGGAGACATTTTCTACGCCTCCAAGGTTTCAAGAAAAATTATGAGCGGAAAATACCTCAAATCCGACCTTCTGAAGCACATAGCCCTTCTCGAAAGAATGAGCAACCGCACGGAGAAGATCGCCAGCCTGAGGGAAGCCGAGGTAAAGTTCCGTGATCCGCAAATTGAGATCATGCTGGCAAACACCCTGTGCGAGGATGGGAATTTTCAGGAGGCGTACGATCACTTCAAGCATGCCCAGGATCTCGGTGCCGACATTTCCACGAACAGGTCTTTTGCAGAGACCTTGCTTTCTGTTCATAAATATAAGGAAGCCAATGAGTTGATAACAAGGAATGAATATTGGGCCCTAAAGATAAAACATCTGGCGAGGCAGCACCTGTACAAGGATATCATCACACTTTTCCATGGAATTGAAACAGGTAGCTTCGAATGGAAGGAGTCTGTAGATTTCCTGACGACATCACTCTGGAAGAATTCTGACATAAGGGAAACGCTGTTCAGGGTATTCGACAAATCCAGGAACAGGTACCTGGGAGAAAAGATGGCCACCGCCATGCAGAACTCCGGCGACAAGGTAGGGGCAATAGACATACGAAAAAAGATTCTGAAGGTCTATCCGGATGAATCCTCGAACATTTCCAAGCTCGCAACCCTCCTTGCGGAGGATGGATTCCCATCAGACGCGATAGCACTCCTGAACCGTGCATTGGGGAAAATAAAAAGCCCAGAATCCGGAAGGGAAGTCATCGATACCCTTCTGACCATTTCATACCTGAACGGTTATTTCAGCGACGTGGTCAATGTATACGAAGCCAACCCAACATACATAGATCGGGAAAACATCGAGATTATTATCAGATCCTACATCGAAAAGAGGAACTATGAGATGGCAGAGAAGATCGCAAGCAGATATGTTGGCACTATTCTGGAAGCATCCATTTTCGATGAAATTCTGAAAGAGATAGGCGAATCAAAGCATTTCTATGAGATTGCGGGATTCGCCGCAAAACTCCTCGATGCTGAGTTCAAGAGTGGAAGGATGTTTGACATGGAGGAGGCAGTCTATAAGGCCTCGATCCCGGTCGCGAAGGCAGAGGAGATATTCCAGTTTCTCGCGGAGGAAGGTTACTATGCTGACATCAACAGGCCAAAATACGAAGCCCTTTCAAGAGATGTAATTCAGAGGGCAGTAAAGAAGGCTGGCCTGACAAATATAGGCCAGTTGCGCATAAACGCGATATTCAACTGTCTTGACAACAGGGACATAATACTTGCCAAGAATCTCTATACCTATGTGAAAGATTGCATGGGAAAGCAGAGGATTCCGGACGCTGAAAACCCTTATAAGGAGAAACTGCTGAAGTCTGCACTTCGCGAGCGAATCAGGATAGAACCCCTCAACATTGCATACAACCTGAACGTTGGGATTGATGATGCCATGGAAATACTTACACTGATGAATTACGTGCTTGACATGAGTCGGGGGGCGGTAAGGTAACATGCAGTATATTGGCACCACACGGGACGAACTGAGGGATATTCTTGTGGCAATCACGGTGCTTACGGTAGCATTTCTCCTGCTTGACATTGAGTTCTATGGAAAATCGTCGTTTGTAGACTATTTCTGGGTGTTCCTTTCCAGTGCGCTACTGGCAGTTTTGACCGCTTTTCTCCTTCACGAGCTTGCCCACAGATACACTGCGAGGAGATTCGGCCAGCATGCATTCTTCAAGCTATGGCCTCTCGGTGCACTTCTGGCTCTGGTAACTTCACTTTTCGGCATCATATTCGCGGCGCCTGGCGCGGTCTATTATAGCGGATATCCGTCAAACAGGGAAATGAACGGAAAAATCTCTCTTGCCGGTCCCGCAACGAATGTAATCATCGGTTCAGCAATGGCTATCGCGGGATTGCAGATTGCGGCTTCAGGTGCGGGATTGATCCTGCTCCAGGTGGCGCGGTTAAACTTCTGGTTCGGGCTGTTCAACATGTTCCCTATATGGCAGCTGGACGGGGCAAAGGTCCTTGCCTGGAACCATGAAGTCTTCCTCATCATTATAGCGGTCGCACTATTCGGCACGGTGCTGCTTTCATATTGATCCTGTTCCTGAATACAGCTTAAATAGTTCGCGGTAATTTGCCCAGAATCTGGAGTGAAGATAATGTCAAGCATAGATACGTGCACTTCGTGTGGAATAGGTCTGGTGGAGAAAGGTTTCTCAATATTCGACTGCCCTGATTGCGGGGAGGTAAGCATTGGAAGGTGTGTCCACTGCAAGCAGCACTCGACTCCCTATACCTGCCCGAAATGCGGATTCACGGGGCCATAGGTGCTGAAAATGGGAGAAGTGCTTGCCTCTCTGAGAATTCTTCCCGAAGACCCTGAAACAGATATCACGAAGCTGTCCTCCGACATCAGGAAGCACCTGGACAGCATCTGCAGTATCAACAGGCTAACGCAGGAAGAGATCGGTTTTGGCCTTAAAGCGGTAATCCTTGAAGTGATCGTTCCTGACGAAGAGGGTAAGATATCGGCAATAGAGGAGACGCTGTCAAAGATCGCCGGGGTATCGCAGGTGGATACCCAGAATGTAAGCCTGATTTGAGCTTGACCATACTTCTTTTCCTATCGATTATCCTTTACTGGATTCTGATCCTAGTGCTCGTCCTGAGCGCGCTGTTTTTTCTCGCAATTCAAATGTTCCCAGGCGAAGCTATGCAATTCCGGCGGGAGATCGGGGGATCAGCCCTTGTGATGGTTCCATGCAGGGGGGTAGACCTCACACTGCAGGAAACCCTTGAATCCATAAGGGATCTTGAGTACAGCGACTTTCAGGCGGTCTGTATTGTCGATTCGGAAGACGATCCCTCTGTTCCTATAATAAAGGAGGTGGGGCTTAGAACTTTGATAAGCAGCACCGCCTGCAAGGGTTGCAGCGGCAAGGTAAGGGCATTATGCACAGCGATGATGGAAATTCCAGGTTTCGATTATTATGTGATAGCCGATTCGGACATAATAGTGGAAAGGAACTGGCTTTCGTGCCTTCTTGCTCCGCTACATGACGAAAAAGTGGGTTTATCCACCACTTTCCCGGTTTTTCAGCCCGACAGCAAATTCTGGTCAAAGATGAAGTCCGTCTGGGGCATGCTCGGACAATCAATGATGAAATCCAGAAGAACCAGGTTCGGCTGGGGAGGTTCCCTTGCTTTTCGCCGGGATTTGGTTGATGGTTACATGCCGGTGTTCTGCAATTCCGTTTCAGATGACGTGGCTCTCTCAAAGATTTGCGTGAAGAAGGGACTTGATATTCAATATGTGGAGGACGCCCATGCAAT
>JAJYPW010000040.1 GCA_021795055.1 Thermoplasmata archaeon | reverse complement strand
ACCGCGCAGGTGCGGTTCTGATGGACATGGAAATGGTGCAGTTCCACCCTACAGGCATGGTCTGGCCCCCAGCAGTTAGAGGCATACTGGTAACTGAGGGTGTTCGCGGTGAAGGCGGGATGCTATACAACAAGGATGGCGAGAGATTCATGCTGCGGTACTCCCCTAAAAAGAAAGAACTGGATGCAAGGGATGTCGTTGCCCGTTCCATATACAGGGAAATCATTGAAGGGAGAGGAACCGAACATGGCGGCGTGTATCTGGATATCAGGCACAGGGGTGCCAAATACATAATGGAAAAGCTGCCCAGCATGTACATGCAGTACAAGGAATTTGCAGAGATTGATATAACAAAGGAGAAGATGGAGGTCGCCCCCACCGTGCATTACCATATGGGCGGAATTCGTGTTGAACCTGAAACCCAGATGACGAACGTGGAAGGGCTTTTCGCTGCCGGAGAGGCTGCAAGCGGCCTGCATGGTGCAAACAGGCTCGGCGGGAATTCCCTTACCGATCTGCTTGTGTTCGGCAAGCTGGCAGGTGTTAACGCATCAGCCTATGCAAAGCAGGGCAAGCAGATTAAGTTCGATGAGTCCGTAGTGAAGGAGGAAATTGACAGGGTTATGTCCTTTGTGGAAAATCCGGCAGCAACAAACCCATATACGCTCATTGATACTCTCAGGGAAAGCATGTCAAAGTATGTTGGGATCCTGAGAAACGATTCCGATCTCAACAAAGCCTATGACGCAATAAAGGGTCTTAAGCCCAAATTGAAGGATATAGGCGTCAGGGGAGGCCTGAGATTCAATCCTGGTCTGCTGGCGTGCCTTGAGTTCACCAACCTTATCCAATCCGCGGAGCTTCTCGTCAGGGGCGCAATAGAGAGAAAGGAAAGCAGGGGAGCGCACTTCAGATCTGATTTTCCCAAAAGGTCTCACGACTTGAGGAAGAATATCCTTTTCAAGCTAAATGAAGGAAGAGATGAAATGTCCTTTGGCGCTGTGCCGGAACTTCCAGTTCACCTGAAGGAATTAGGAAAGGAGGAGGATTGAAATGGAAGAAGTCAAGATCAGAATAAGGAGGTCAGAGCCTGCAGTCAGCGACGAAGTCAGGTATCAGGAGTTCACAGTACCTGTCGGCGAAGGAATGGTCGTGCTGGACGCTGTTCATTACATACAGAACAATATTGATCCTACCCTCTCGGTAAGATGGAACTGCAAGGCTGCCAGATGTGGATCCTGCTCGGCGGAAATAGACGGTATGCCCAAACTCATGTGCAAAACAAGGATGGACACACTGGGAAAGGAGATCACAATCAACCCAATCAAGGCTTACCCGGTTGTAAAGGATCTGGTCACAGACGTCTCACACAATTATGAAATCGCTAAGAAAATTCCTCCATTTACACCTAAGGAAGGGCTGAAAGAGCCGTGGACGATGATGCAGATTGACGTCACCAGATCCAAGGAATTCAGGACATGCATAGAGTGTTTCCTGTGCCAGGACGTCTGTCATGTCATAAGGGAACATCATTCAAACTATTTCGGGCCCAAGCATGTCGTAAAAATCGCCGCCTTGGACCTTCACCCACTGGATTCTGTAGACAGATCAGAGTTGCTTCACCATGACGGCGGCCTGGGTTACTGCGATATCACCAAATGCTGCCAGAATGTATGCCCCGAGGAGATCAGGATAACGGATAACGCAATCATTCCTGAAAAGGAGAGGATTGTTGATCATGCATATGACCCGATTGGACTGTTGATAAAGAAAGTCAAAAGGAGGAAATGGTAAAAATGGAAAAGAACATGGACAAATCACTTACATGGTTCCCCCCGGAATTCAAGGAACTGAACTGGAGACTCTGGAGTTTCGCTATTATATTGATTCTATCCGCCGGTGCACTTGTCCTTTACCCTGTAAGCGAATTTGAAGGATACGTTGACCCATTCTATTCCCCCACAGTGGCTGTAATACCGCTCATCGCGCTTTTCAGGCTATCCTGCTACGCATACAGGAAAGATTATTACAGGCATGTGTTCAGGCATCCCATTGCATGCCTGGACGGTATAAGATTCGACGACAACAGGAAAGGATACAGCGGGGAAATGACGTTCTTCAGCCTCCAGAATTTCCACAGGTATTTCCTGTACATTGCGATAGTGATACTCCCGTTCTTCTATTACGACATATATGTTTCAATGACCTACATATCTGGTGAATTTATTTTCAGACTGGGAACAATAATTCTCATAGTTAATGCACTGCTGCTCACGCTGTGGACATTATCCTGCCACGCCTTCAGGCATCTTACCGGAGGGCATACGGACTGTTACAGCTGCAAGACGGCAGGAGGGGCAAAGAAGAAATTCTACAACGGGCAGTCATACCTGAACAGGTACCACGAGCAGTTTGCGTTCATAAGCCTGATCGTAGTGCTTTCGGTGGACCTTTACATCAGGGCACTGATAGTTGGATGGCCCATTGACTTTACGCTGCTGAAATTCGCAATCTGAGGTGAAAAAGTGGTAAACAGAGGACTTAATGAAAGATCAAGATATCCGATATTCGCTATAGGATCGCTGCTGATGATCCTTCCTGCCTATCTTCTCTGGCTGAAGGCCCCGATACCTGATATTTACTATGAGTGGGCCGTGGCCACAGGATTTGTGCTTTTCGTGGTATCTATTGTAATGTCGCTTTTCGGCAAGAAAATAAGTTATCTTTAACCCCTTTTTCATTTTTGGAGGGGCGTTTATACAATAATATCAAATTGGACCTGATCCATTTTTTATTATACGAAGCACCCACCTTCTAAGTGGCCCACAAACGCCGCATCAGGGCTGTTCATCATCCGGCGGGATTCTCGCTGCGTACACAACATGATCTTCGTCGTCGAGGTCTATCAGCCTTACTCCACCTGCATACCTGCCCTGTATGCTTATTTCGTTGACACGAACCCTGATTGACTTCTTGAGAGACATTATCATAACCTGATCTTCCTTTCTCACCGGGATGGTGAAGGCAATCTTTCCTGTCCGGTCGCTTTCCTTGAATATGATTATTCCCCGGGTGTTCCTGTGTGTAACCCTAAGTTTTTCGACGTCTACTCTCTTTCCCAGTCCAGAAGATGATATGCACAGCACCTCCGGTTCCCCGCGAATAGGGAAGGCAGATTTTACGTAGTTACTGCCGGACAGCTTTATCCCATGGTTCCCGCGTGCGGATCTCCCCATCTCCCTCACTTCAGATATGGGAAATGCCGAAATCTTCCCATCGCTTGAAATCAGTGCCATAAGGTCTTCTTCCCCGGAGTACTCGACGGACACGACTTCATCATTATCCTGGAGTGTTATTATCCTGAGCCCGGAAGCCCTGATTGAATTTGGATCAAAGCTTGCGATCCTTTTCACATAGCCCCTGCGTGTAGCCACAATCAGATGTTCCGTGAGCTGGGAAGATGCCATCATCTGCATGACCTTCTCCGATTCCGCCAGTTTGAGCAATGAGCTTATTACGTATCCCGAGGAAGTCCGTGACCTTCTGTCAATTAAATATGCCTTTGCGACGAAAACCCTTCCAGTGTTGGTGAAGAAGCATACAGAGTCATGCGTTCCGCAAATCACGGCACTCCTTATTGGCTCTGATTTGTGTGAAACGTTTATTAGTCCTTTTCCTCCCCTCCTCTGTCTCTTGTATTCATCGAGGGAGACCCTTTTAATCATCCCTGAATCGCTAAGGAGAATTACTGATGTTTCATTGGGAATCAGTTCTTCAATGCTCCTTTCCCCACCCTTTGAGTAGGTGATTTTTGTTCTGCGATCGTCCCCGTATTTCTTTACCAGGTAGTCCATCTCCTCCTTCAGAATGCGGTCCCTTTCAGCAGGGTCCGCTATGATTCTTTCCAGTCTCCCTATTTCTTCCCTGATACTCTTAAGATCGCTCTGTATCTTTTCCCTCTCCATTGTGGTGAGCCTCTGCAGCCTCATATCCAGAATTGCAGAGGCCTGCTTCTTTGTGAAGTCGTAATTTTTGATGAGGTTCTCAGATGCCTGCTGCGGATCGCGTGATTTCCGGATGATAGAGATGATAGCATCAAGGTTGTCAAGGACCCTGCTCAGTGCTTCCAGGATGTGTTCCCTGTCCCTGTTCTGCCGCAGATCAAATTCCGATCTCTTGAGGATTATCTTGAGCCTGTGACCGACAAAGATTTCAATAAGTCCCTTGAGCCCTAGTGTCCTGGGCTGGTTATCCACGAGTACCAGGTTGTTGATGCTGACGGATGATTCGAGCTGGGTATGGGCCAGGAGCTGGTTCATTACCAGTTCCTTCATATCGTCGTCACGGAGCTTGATCACTACCCTGATCCCGTTCCTGTCGCTCTCGTCCCTGATGTCGGAAATCCCCACTATTACCTCTTCCTTGACGAGATCGGCGATATGCTCTATCATCTGCGCCTTGTTGACACCGTAAGGCACGCTCTCTATGATGATCCTCTTTTCATGCTTCGAGTTCATTATGGCCCTGGCGATCACTTTACCCCTGCCAGTGTCGTATGCTGTCTCCAGGTCTTTGTCTACAAGTACCAGACCGCCGCCAGGGAAATCTGGGCCCTTGACGAACTTCATCAGGTCAAGGGTGGTGCAGTTCCTGTTGTCGACGTAGTGTTTGATAGCCCCGCAAATTTCACCAATATTGTGAGGCAGCAGGTTCGTGGCCATTCCGACTGCTATGCCGGACGAACCGTTGAGCAATAACTGGGGTGCCATTGAAGGCAGGTATTCAGGCTGGGTGAGAGATCCATCAAAGTTCAGCATGAACGGCACAGTCTCCTTCTCTATGTCTGCCATCATATCCTCTGAGATCTCGGTGAGCCTTGCCTCGGTGTATCTCATTGCCGCAGGTTCGTCCCCATCCACCGAACCAAAGTTTCCCTGACCGTCCACAAGCGGATAACGCATTGAAAAGGTCTGTGCCATCCTAGCCAGGGCCTCGTAGATGGCGGTATCACCATGCGGATGGTACTTCCCCATGGTTTCCCCTATAATCCTTGCGGACTTCTTGTATGGCTTGTTGTGCGACAGGGATAGTTCGTTCATTGCGTACAGAATTCTCCTCTGTACCGGCTTTAGGCCGTCCCTTGCATCTGGAATCGCCCTGCTGACTATGACGCTCATGGCGTATTCCAGGTAGGACTGCCTTATCTCATCCTCAATTGCTCTCTTGCTTTCCATTTTGCTCACAGATCGATGTTGGTGACTTCAGCGGCATTTTCCTCGATGAATTTTCTTCTCGGCTCAACCTTCTCACCCATCAGTATTGAGAAGAGCCTCTCCGCTTCCGCGGCGTCTTCAATCGTGACCTGGACAAGTTTTCTGGTCTCCGGGTCCATCGTGGTTTCCCATAACTGAAGCGGATTCATTTCTCCAAGACCCTTGAATCTCTGCACGACGGGGTTGCCGCCCAGGCGCGAAACTACCTCATCCTTCTCAGCCTCAGTGTAGACGTACTCAACCTTATCTCCTTTCTGGATCCTGAATAGCGGGGGCTGGGCAAAATAAATGTTGCCGTTCATGATAATTTCTCTGGAGTACCTGTAGAAGAACGTTAAGAGAAGAGTCCGGATGTGCGCTCCATCAACGTCAGCATCCGTCATTATGATAACCTTGTGATACCTGAGTTTCGAGATGTCAATATTTTCCTTTATGTTTGTACCGAGTATAGTGATGAGGTTCCGAATCTCCTGGTTTCCAAGGGTTTTCAGGTCGTTCGCCTTTTCGACATTGAGAATTTTTCCCCTTAGCGGAAGTATTGCCTGAAATTCCCTGTTTCTGGCCTGCTTTGCAGTTCCGCCGGCCGAATTTCCCTCAACAAGAAAAATCTCTGATTTTTCCGGGTCGCTGCTTGAGCAGTCTGCCAGTTTCCCCGGCAATCCAATCCCGTCAAGCGCGGATTTCCTCCTTACCAGGTCCTTCGCTTTCCTGGAGGCCTCCCTGGCCATTGCCGCCTGGACAACCCTCCTGACAATCTGGTCGGCAATGTTTGGGTATACCGAGAAATGTTCCTTGAGGAACTTCTCTGTCTGAGACTGAACTATGCCCCTTACCTCCGCGTTCCCCAGCTTGGCCTTGGTTTGCCCCTCGAACTGGGGTTCCCTAATCTTCACGTGTAATATTGCCACCAGCCCTTCACGGGAATCCTCTCCAGAAAGCGAGTCAATTCCCTTGATCATGTCGTTGCTTTTCGCGTAATCCAATATAGCACGGGAGAGGCCTGCTCTGAAACCTGCCACATGGGTACCACCATCAATCGTGTTGATGTTGTTCACGTAAGACTGCAATATTTCAGAAGTCGAGGTGGTGTACTGCATTGCAAATTCCACTATTGCGTCGTTCGTTTCGCTTCGGGAGTACAACGGATCCTTGTGAATGTGACTGTAGCCTTCTCCCAGGTATTTCACGAATTCAACCATTCCCCCGTCGAAGTGCAGGAAGTCCTTCTGCCCTGAAACCTCATCCTCAAGCGCTATGGATATCTGTGGGTTGAGAAAGGCCAGTTCTCTCATCCTCGTTAGAATTGTGCGATAGTGGAATCCAGTTTCTGAAAAGATTCCCCTGTCAGGCTTGAATCTGATAATAAGGCCGGATTCCTTCGACAGCCTGATCTCTGCGCCGGATACGTTCGGAGGCTGGGTTGAGAGTTCGTCTGTGCCTATCTCCACAAGTTTGCCTGCAGGCACGCCTCGCTCAAAGACCTCGTAAAAAAGCCTGGTCCCCTTTTTTACAAGTGCAACAAGTGTCTCGGAAAGGGCATTAACAACGTGTACCCCGACGCCGTGCAACCCGCCGGTAATCTTGTACACCTTCTTGTCAAATTTGGCTCCGCTGTGAAGTTCCGTCAATACGATCTCCAGTCCGGGGCGGTTATACTCCGGGTGAATGTCCACGGGGATACCCCTGCCGTCATCTTCAATGCATATCCACCCGTTTTTCTGTATGGTTATGCTGACGTTCCTGCAGAATCCCGCTACGGATTCATCTATACTGTTATCGACTACTTCGTAAACGAGATGATGCAATCCACGCTCGTCCGTGGAGCCTATGTACATGCCTGGCACTTTACGAACTGCCTTCAGTCCCTCAAGAATCTGAATCTGGGATGCATCGTATTTTTCCAAAGTTTTCTTACCTCGATCTTCACCATATGCCATCGGTGCAATAAGTTTTTACTATTTTCAGGTTTGAAATAAGCCTGTTCAAGAGCAATTTCCATATATTGTTGGTTCTTCGAAATCCATTTTGCCGGTCATCCTTATGCCTGCATCAACATGACCACTACTATATCTGATGCCTTTACTTGAGGCCTTCCGGCTGTCTTCTTCTTTGCCGAAAGGTTTGGTGCTGCCAAGTCCACAGTTTCCCCTATTGCTTCAGGATATCTGCGATCTAATTGACCTATACATAATCGCAATTGGACCAGTTCCTCTCCCCAGGCTCTCTTCTCATAGAAAAGTGACCTACCTCACTGATTTGACAAGATTCCTGAGGTCCTCAATGGTCTTCCCGGTCATAAACGGATATGACGAACAGAATTAAGGTGTGTCATGCAATTATACACATAATGATTGGCAAGTTCGTCGTCTTCAGGCTGCCAAGGAAGTCGGAACATGGGATAGCGAACAAGTTTGTGCAGAAGTTCTACGGGCAGGATTCCAGTGGCTGGAAGAAACGCGACAGGTTTCACAAGAAGGGATTCATTGGATCGATACCACAAAGGAAAGTTATGGGCGAAGTGATCGTGATCGCTCCGGAAGACCTTGGTGGGATACTTGAATTCCTCAGAGAATACTCAGCTGAGATTTATGCCTGAGACATAATCCTAGAAACTTATGCTCGAGAATACCTATAATTCCCGAAC
>JAJYPW010000039.1 GCA_021795055.1 Thermoplasmata archaeon | reverse complement strand
TATCTGCCTTATCCTGTCCGGAATTGGGGATCCATCCCTGTATTCTATCCCATCCATGAACTTCGGTATAATTAGCTTGTTCTCTGTTGCCTTGAATCCTGAAGGCACGATGAAATACTGGCTGCCTCTCCTTGACCTGAAATTCGGATAGCTGGTATTGTGTTTGAAGAACGATCTGAACGCCATGTCAAGCTTCACAAGGGATTGCTGGAGGCTCTGGGAATTGATCTCATTCAGCCATGCAGTGTCCTTCTTCAATACCGTGAGCATCTTCATGGTGTCAAAGGCAGTAAGCCCCTTCTTCTTATCGCCCCTGTGTTCCGCATGATATTTATTCCTGATCTCAAGGAAGTGATTCCACACAAACCGGCATGACCCGAAGTGCTTCTCAAGAAGAATCTTATGTTCTTCATCTGGGTATAATCGCACCTTGAGGGTTTTAATCATTATTTAAACAATACATGCACTATTAATAAGCATTCGCATTCATCCAACGACTTAAGTCATTGGCTTTCTGCTCAGGTGATCGTAAATTATTAAACAAAACTCCATATGGATATTCATGGAGATTCTCACACCGCAGGAAGAGGACGTCCTGAAATATGTCAGGGAGTTCGCTGATAAGGAGGTAAGGCCGCTTGCAAAGAAAATAGATCAGGATCAGGAAGTCCCGCAGTCCTTAATAGATAGAATGAAGGACCTCGGGCTATTCGGGTCATATATCCCGGAAAAATACGGCGGTTCAGGGCTGAGTTTCTCATTTCTTGTCAGAGTTATAGAGGAACTATCTGCCGCGTGTCCGAGCACTGCACTTGTCCTTGACGGTGCGCTCACCCTTTTCGCTGAGCCGCTGATGATGTTTGGAAGCGATTATCTGAAATCTAAGTACTTTTCACAGATTGTAAAAGGTGCTGTCGGGGGCTTAGCTATAACCGAACCGGGTGCTGGCAGTGATGCGGCATCCATCAGAACCAGCGCCGTTAAGAAGGGCGACAAATATGTGATAAACGGCACTAAAACCTTCATCTCCAATGGTAGAATTGCAAAATTCTTCGTTTTTGATGCCCTTACCGATCCAGGAAAGGGAAGCAAGGGGATAACCACATTCGTGATCGATGCTGGGACCCCGGGATTCGAGATAAGCAGGGACATCCACAAGATGGGAATCCGTGGATCAAGCACTGTTGAACTCGTTTTCAAGGATGCGGAGATCCCTGAAGAAAACGTTGTGGGCGAGGTGAACAAAGGCTTCAAGGTGATCATGGAAACACTCGACGCAGGGAGGATAGGGATAGCGGCTCAGGCACTGGGTGTGGCCAGGAATGCGCTGGAGGAAGCCACGGAGTACATCAAGAGCAGGAAGCAGTTTGGGAAGACCATTGCAGATTTCCAGGGAATCCAATTCCTGCTGTCAGACCTCTATACAGAACTCATGGCCGCCAGGCTGCTGACATACGAGGCATGCAAAGCGTGGGAAAAGCATGAAAACTCAGTACTGTTCTCCTCCATGGCCAAACTCTACGCCTCGGACGCGGCGATGCATATAACAACGGAAGCCCTACAGCTCTTCGGCGGTTACGGTTACACCACCGATTTCGATGCAGAGCGCCACATGAGGGATGCGAAAATAACCCAGATATATGAAGGAACGAACCAGATCCAGCGGATCATCATCGCGAGGGAAATCCTCAAGGCAAAATGATCCGCATTGGATGCTCAGGGTATTCTTATCCGGACTGGCTGTCTTTTTATAGAAACAGCAGGGTAGACAAGTTAAGCTTTTATTCTTCCCATTTCCCGACAGTTGAGATCAACACCACCTTTTACGCAATTCCTTCGAGAGGTACGGTGGAGAACTGGGTGAGAAAAACCCATGGAGTCAGGAATTTCATGTACATGCTGAAAGTGCCGCGAGATATATCACACAGGCTTGGCTCTATCAAGGAACCCGAACTTCAGGAAATAACGGGGTTATTCTCATACAACTGCATTGATCCGATCAGGAATGCAGGCCAACTGGCTGGTGTGCTGTTACAGCTTCCGCCTTCGGCTGATGAGATCTGGGTTGAGAAAATCGGAAGTTTCATGGAATCCATCAATGTCAGTGGGAAGTTCCTGGAAATCAGGTCCCAGCACGAGGGATTTCAGGAATACCTAGAAAAACGATCTGAAGGGTGGGAAGTAAACATAGTGAGTGTGGACAGCCCGAACAATAGGATCAAGCAAATCCACCAGCGAGGCAGGAGTGCATATATCAGGCTGCACGGAAGGAACTCACGATTATGGAATGACGTAAGCGCCGGCCTGTCAAGGTATCTCTACGACTATTCCCAAGCAGAACTGGAGGAAATTGCAGGCATGGTAAACAGGGACAAATCGAGTTTCGAGGACGTGTACATCTTTTTCAACAATCACCCAGAGGGCAATGCGCCAAGGAATGCGCTTTCCCTTATGGAAATGCTGGACTCCGAAAGGCCTTCCACAGGACAGTCCAGGCTGGTATGACCTGAATTCGTGCACCGGGAAATCCATAAGATCTGATTCCGCCGCAGCTTACGACCTGAGGTACCAAGTTCGCCATAAAGGAGGATCATGTAATTAAAGTAAAGACCATTCCACTGAAAGTGAAAGAGAAGGCCAGCTTCGGCGACAGGGTCAGGCTGTCATACAACAACGTGGAAATAGAGGGAACATTCATCAGCCATGAAAACGGCATTATCACGGTCAAATTGAAAAGCGGATACAACGTTGCCCTATCCGATGACCGGGCAGAGTATTTGTCCGTCACCCCAGCGAACAGACCCTCGGAGGAGCGAAGCGGTGAGCGGGAAATTTCCGGTGGTGTAATGTTGCTTGCCACAGGCGGTACCATAGCCAGCCGGGTCGATTATACAACAGGGGCAGTGAAACCCCATTATGATATCTCCTCGCTGCTGGGCGAAGCTGAAATCAGAGAAAAACTTGGCACCAGGGTGATAGACAACATACTCAGCGAAAACGTTACCCCGGAAAAGTGGATTCTCATGGCTGAGCACGCCAGGAAGGAACTGGACAGAGGCAATCATGTAATTATTCTTCACGGCACAGATACCATGACCTACAGCGCGTCAGCGCTCTCGTTCATGTTCGAGAAGCAATCAAAGTCGATCATCTTCACCGGATCACAGAGATCCCCGGACAGACCAAGCAGCGATGCGTTCGAAAATATTCGTTCAGCCATCTCATTTTCATCACTAAACGTGGGTGAAGTGTCCATATGCATGCATGATTCACGGTCGGATCTTTCTGAAAGGCTCATCAGGGCAACGAGAAGCAGGAAGATGCATACCTCCAGGAGGGATGCCATAAGAGATATTGATGGCGGCGGGCTTGCCGACATAAGGAACGGCAAAGTTTCCATTCTAGGGAGATTCCGGCCGGCAGCAGATGAAACCGTGCTTAACGCCAAGTTGGATGACAGGGTTGCCCTGATATATTTCTATCCGGGTATGGAATCTGGCATCCTTTCAAGGATTGCCGAAAAGAAGAAGGCTCTGGTGGTGATGGGAACCGGCCTCGGGCACGTTTCAGAGGCCATCATCTCGGAAATCAGGGAAATAACCAGGGACGGAGTGCATGTTGTCATGACTTCTCAGTGCCTGCAGGGAAATGTCAATCTCAATATCTATTCAACAGGAAGGGAACTGAAGAATGCAGGGGTAATTTCAGCCGGGGACATTCTACCCGAGGTGGCATTCACCAAGGCCATGTACGTCCTTGCGAATCATGGTGAAGACTTTGGTGAAACCATGATGAAATCCCTACGGGGAGAGATCAGCGGGAGGCTGTTGAATTGAACTCAAATCCGATTAAAATAGGACTGGAAATACACATGCAGCTTGACACCGGTAAGCTGTTCTGCCGCTGCGGCAATGAGGCTGAAAAAGAGTCAATTTCAACATTCGCCAGGAAGCTTTCTCTCGTATCCGGAGAGATGGGGGCAACGGACAGGGCTGCTTATTACGAGAAGGAAAGGGACAGGGAATTCCACTACAACGTCTCGGACAATTCATGCCTTGTCGAGATGGACGAGGACCCGCCGCACGCCATCAACCAGGACGCACTTATCACTGCTGTGAGGGTGGCCAGGACATTTGGTTCCAGCGTCTTCGATCACCTTAGCGTGATGAGGAAAATAGTGGTCGACGGGTCAAACACCTCGGGATTCCAGAGAACCTCTCTCGTTGCCACCGGCGGGGGCGCAGCGACTTCCAGCGGAATAGTGAGAATATCGACTATCTGCCTCGAGGAAGACTCTGCTCGTAGGATATCGGAAGATGGCAGGAAGGCTGTATTCGGGCTTGACAGGCTTGGAATCCCTCTGCTAGAGATAGCTACCGAGCCAGATATCAGGGATGCTGATCATGCTGTCGAAGCAGCCAGGATGATAAGCTTCATAGTGGCAAGCGCAGGTCACTTTAAGCGATCTGCTGAGGCCATCCGGCAGGACGTGAACATTTCACTGGGATACGGAAGGGTAGAAATCAAGGGCGTTTCCAAGCTCTCGCTCATAGGTGATGGCATTAGGAGCGAGATAGGCAGGCAGACATCCCTTGCCCAGGCAGTGTCAGTGCTTAACTCTAGAAATCCAGGAAGAGCCTATAATATAAAATTAATAAACTGTTCCGAGATTTTCAGGAACACTAAATCCAAGGTCATACTGGGCGAGGCCAGTTCAGGTAAGATCGCTTACTGCTCCCTGTTGAAGGGCATGGACGGACTTCTGAAGAAGGGGGAATTCAGGCTGGGCAGGGAAACCGCCGACCTGGTGAAGCTCTTCGGCGTAAAAGGACTGCTTCATTCAGACGAGTTACCCGGATATGGCATTGAAAATGATGAGCTTGAGAAGATCAGGGCTCTGCTTAAGCCGGGCGAGGGGGATGCCTTCATGATCGTAATGACCCAGCCGGATCTGATCCACGTACTGTCAAAAGAAATCCAGAACAGGCTTTCCAAAATCGCAGATCTGGACTTTTCCGAAACAAGATCGGTATCGGAAGATGGAACCACGCATTTCCTGCGTCCAATGCCAGGAGGAGAAAGGATGTATCCTGAAACCGATATACCACTCATTGACCTTGTTCCCGTACTCCACACTGCAAAAGCAATGGGCCCGCTGGAGGACATGAGGAGCCTCGTGGAGAGACTTACCAGGCAATATGGCATTTCAAGCCAGGATTCCGAGGTACTGGTGAATGAATTCAAGTCCGGGCCGTTCCTGGAACTAAACTCGATAATTGACGATCCCAGGCTTACGGCAAGGGTACTTCTCCAGACCATCCCGGAGCTTGAAAGGACTTCGGGGCCGATCGCCTATCATGACTTGGTAAGTACCTTCCGCCTGGCAAAGGAGAAGGGATTGAAGAGGGAGAGCGTGGAAACCATGCTTGCAATGTGCTCACGTGGTGCCTCGTTTGAGGAGGTGAAGGCATCGCCCCTCATTTACCCACTGTCCGAGGAGGAACTCAGGCAAATACTGTCAAGCTTGGACCCCGGTATGAGCCAGTCTCAGATTATTGCCAGGATAAGAAAGGAAACCGGAAGGCCCATCAACGCCCAGGCGCTGAGCAGGTTGCTGGGCAGCCTGAAAGATCAGGAAAAGAAATCTAGCGGTGGAAGAGCCTGAGGAAATGGTTTCAGGCAGGATCGCAATCTCTGCCGATCCTAACGAATATTTAAATTCCAAATTTTTGATTATACAGTAGATGATGGTCAGTACCGGATGTTTAGAATATGAATTGGAGCTCTGTTAGGGCGCAGTTTTATAAACTCGTGTTTAACCGCTGACAGGCTAAATCAAAGCTCCGATAAACCATTAAATATTGTCTAGAAATCCAGAACCGAAATGCTCTCGGATTACATAGCTGTAGGATTCGTCCTGGTTATCCTTATCCTGGCTATGGTTGCGCTTTTCTCAATCCTGCCCTCCATTGGAGAGGCAAGATATGACCGGAGGAAGCACATTTCGCTAAAGCTCAATGACGTGATGTCCAGGCTTGCGAACGAGGGCGCCCCGCCAGTGAGGGATAGTGCATATCTCGACCCATACGAGTCAGGGGAGGTCTCCCGGGGGTACAAGGGGAATTTCATAAGCATTCAATATTATGTGATCCTTTTGCTATTCATTCTCTTTGACATTGATATGATACTTCTCTTTCCATGGGCCTTCAATTTCAAGGCCCTGGGATTCATTCCCTTCGCAGAAACGATAATATTCCTGGCAATGCCAGTATTCGTGGTCTATTATGCGTTCAAGGAAAAATACATGGAGTGGTCGAGATGAAGACCGGGGATCCGGGAATACTGACCACCACTCTCGAGAAGGCACTTGAGTGGGGCAGGAGCAATTCCCTTTGGCCCCTGACTTTCGGTCTGGCCTGCTGCGCGATTGAAATGATGGCTGTACAGGCTTCAAAAGTTGATATTTCAAGGTTCGGCAGCGAGATATTCAGGAATTCCCCAAGGCAAAGCGACCTCATGATCGTGTCAGGGACGGTTACCAAAAAGATGGCCCCAAGGGTAAAGAGGCTCTATGATGAAATGCCCTACCCGAAATATGTAATCGCAATGGGGGTCTGCGTTATACAGGGTGGTCCTTATGTGGAAGGATATTCAGTAGTGCTTGGGGTCGACAGGGTAATCCCGGTTGACGTGTACGTGCCTGGCTGCCCCCCGACGCCGGAAGCATTGACCTATGGAATAATAACCCTGCAGAAGAAGATCAGGGGAGAGGCAACCAGGTGACTATGATGGAATTTCAGCCGGGTGAGGAGAGGGGAAAGGACGGAAGGAGGATTATAAAGGTCAGGAAGGAGGACCTGATCGGCACGCTCACAAAGCTCAAGGCTGAAGGATACATCCACCTCTCGCTCATTACAGGGGTCGACAGGAAGGATTTCATAGAGGTGGTTTACCATCTTCATTCCTTTGAGAGGAATGAGTACATTTCCGTTAAGACAGTTACGTACAACAGCGAAGTGCCAAGCGTGACTTCCCTCTGGAAAAGCGCAGACTGGGAGGAAAGGGAGGAATACGACCTTGTCGGTATAAGGTTTATCGGCCATCCCAACCTGAAGAGGATGTTTCTTCCTGAGAACTGGGTGGGGCACCCGCTTAGGAAGGACTATGATCTGAAAAACGTGCAGTACATAAATGTAGACGAAGAGGGCGAGGATTACGCCACATTCGATCCCGGGGACGGATGGTAGCCATGTCAGACTGGGTTGAGCTTAACATCGGGCCGCACCATCCATCCACACATGGAGTGCTGAGGCTGAAAGCCAAAGTGGAAGGCGAGATGGTGCGCGAGGTGGAACCGGTAATAGGCTACCTTCACAGGAACGCGGAGAAACTTTGCGAGAACACCTTTTTCTGTGACAACATCATCTATTTTGACCGCATGGATTACGTCGGTGCGCCCGGAATGGAAGTGGGCTATCTTGAGGCTGCAGAGAAACTCCTTGGGGTGTTTCCGCCAGAAAGAGCAGTATGGATAAGGACAATTATGGCCGAACTGAGCAGGATAGCTTCCCACCTGATCTGGCTTGCCGCCTTCGGCCTTGAACTCGGAATGCTTACTCCTTTCTTTTACTGCTTTGATCTCAGGGAATCGATCCTGACAATTTTCGTGGAGGCCAGTGGCAGCAGGTTGCTTACAAATTACTGCAGCATTGGTGGGGTGTACCAGGACTTCAACGAAAAGATAATAGACGAAGTCGAGAAGTTTGTTCAGGATGCGCCGAAAAAGGTGGAAGAGATTAACGGCCTCTTCATAAAGAACGACATTTTTATATCCAGAAACAAGGGAATCGGCGTTCTTGATAAGAATGTAGCCATAGAATACGGCGTGACGGGCCACATGCTGAGGGCAAGCGGCGTTGAGTACGACGTCAGGAAAGCCGAGCCCTATCTTGCATATTCGAAGGTAAACTTTGAAATTCCTACCTCCACAAAGGGCGATAATCTGGCCAGATACCTGGTGAGGGTTGAGGAGATAAGGCAGTCAATCAAAATAATTTCACAGGCGATAAAGAAGCTTCCG
>JAJYPW010000038.1 GCA_021795055.1 Thermoplasmata archaeon | reverse complement strand
AAAGGGTTCCAGAGAAGCCCATTTATATGAGCAACCAGGGCGGGTGGAATTACCTGTGGATGGTTAAAAAAAAGGTTTAAAGGGCAGCTTTAATGCCCTTTTCCAGCGCCTCAACGCCCATGTTGATCTGGGATTCATTCACGATCAGGGGCGGGATCAGCCTGATAGCGCTTAAACCGGTAGAGAGCGTGAGCAGCCCATTCTGGAAAGCTGTGTACTCTATCCTGTCCCTCAACTTGGTATCGGGTTCCTTTGTCTTGCGATCCTTAACGAAATCAACAGCCTGCATAAGCCCGAGGCCCCTTACGTCGCCGATCTGGTGGTATTTTTCCTGTAGTTCGAGAAGCCTCTTCCTGAGCACTTTTCCCATTTTCTCCGAATTCTCGACTGCCTTCTCCTTCTTAATTGCGTCTATGGTGGCAACGCATGCCACGGAGGCCAGCACATTTCCGCCGAAGGTGTTGGAATGCAGCCCAGACTCAGGGAAGTCAAGGGCATCCCGGACAACGATTGCGCCCATTGGAATTCCCGAGGCAATGGACTTTGCAAGTGAGATCACATCCGGTTCGATGCCGAAATGTTCCGATCCAAAGAATCTGCCCGTTCTTCCAAATCCTGTCTGAACCTCATCCATGATGAGCACTATGCCATGGCTATCCAGCATTTTCTTCAACTGCCTGTAGAAGTTCATCGGGGGAACTATGTAACCACCCTCCCCCTGAACCGGTTCAGCCAGGAAGGCTGCGATGTTCTCTGGCGGAGCGTAGGTGGAAAAGAGGTATTTCTCTATGAAATCAAGGGTTCTGGAGATAAGCTCATCCGGGTGCTCGTACCCGTCAATTCCGTAAGGGTTCCTGTATGGGTTGGGGAACGGAACATGTTCGACCCCTGGCATTGAGGGAAACAGCCCCTTGTGGTGTATAGCCCTTGAGGCGGTGAAGGACAGCGATCCCTGGGTTCTCCCATGGAATCCGCCTATGAAGGCGACAAACTGCTGTCTCTTGGTGTATGTCTTTGCGATCTTAATCGCTGCCTCATTGCTTTCTGTTCCGCTGTTTGTGAAAAATACCTTCTTTGCGAACTTGCCTGGAGTGATTTCCGTCAGTGCCTTTGCGGCATCAACCTGCTCCCTGTAATAATAGTCAGTCCCTGCGAAATGCCAGAGCTTGTGAAGCTGCTCCTCCACCCTGGCAGTGATTTCAGGATGGATATGTCCCATGTTGACCACGCTTATCCCCGCAGCGAAGTCAAGATAGACGTTATCATCCACATCTTCGACAAATACCCCTTCAGCCCTTCTTGCAACGACTGGTAGAGATTTTGTGCTCTTCACAAGGTATTTTGTATCCAGATCCACAATTTTCTTTGCCTCTGGGCCTGGGGGTACAACCTTCATGTCTATCCTTTCCAATTTCTGTCTCTCATGAAGCTCGGATATCATATTTTAAAATTTCACGTAATAATATATATTTTCGCATAATAAAACGTAGATTATGTTGCGAATTTCGTAATCATCCTGCCGGCTAATCATGTGAACGGTTAAAAGTCATAAGTTGATTCCGATTGCTCATGGCAAATGATCTCATACAGCTTATGATCTCGTTTTACCGGGAGGAGCTCACAGACAAGCGCATGTATGAGAAGCTTGCAGCTTCCACTTCCGACGCCGAATACAGGGAAAACCTGATCAGGCTTTCCAATGTCGAGAATTCGCATGCGGAATTCTGGGGAAACGAACTAAAGCGAAGAGGCGTCGAGGTATCTGGATTAAAGCATAAGAGACTGAAGCTTTTCCTTGCATTGCTGGCCAGCAAGTTTGTAGGACAGTATCTTTCTGTCAGGCTTCTCGAGAGCGGCGAATACAACACTTGCAGGCAGTATGCCGACTTCCTGGAACAGAAGGTCGGCGATGAACCTTTCAGGCAGGGGCTCTCCCTCATTCTGAAGGACGAAATCGAGCACGAGGACGTTTTCGAAAACAGGATCGAGAAGACGGAGGAACAGCTGGAAAAGAACAGGAGTATCATCCTCGGGATAAGCGACGGCCTTGTGGAAATACTTGCTGCTGTTGCGGGCCTGACGGCAATCATAGAAAATGGCCTTTACATCGCACTGAGCGGGCTGGTGGTCGCAATGGGAGGGACGTTGAGCATGATGGTTGGAGTGTACCTTGCCAAGGCGCAGGAAAGCGACTACAAGATATCAAAAGTGAAAAAACAATCCCTTTTCGGGCTCTCAAAGAATGATGATGATGCAATCAGGGCATACAGGCAAGAGGGGACTTCATCGGCATACACCACTGGCCTGTTTTACATCCTCGGTGCGGCTTTTCCCATAATTCCATACGTGTTCCTGCCCAGGTATGAGGCTCTGGTGATTGCTATCATACTTGTCGGCCTCAGCCAGTGGATAACCAACGCGTTCATTGCGCTATCGATGAGCGTGCGCGTGGCAAGGCCAGCAACTAGGGCTGCCCTGCTTGCACTCGGGGCTGCCGGTGCAACTCTCGCGATTGGGACGCTGTTCCATGAACTGCTGAACATCTCCCTCGTGTAATCTAGGCAGACCATCCGGCACTCCCGGGAAACATGTCCATAAGTTAATATTAAAAGAGTCACCCGGTACCGGCTGTTGGAAGATTTAATAGAGCCAGAATGATATGCCCCATGCAAACATGACCTCATGGAAAGATCACATAGACGGCCTGAAAAATGAGATAAACACATCACTGGAGGAATTCCTGACGGAAAAGGTCAACCAGTCCAGGGATAGCCTGGTACGTGAAATTTCTTCCATGATAAGGGAATACAGCCTGAGGGGAGGCAAGAGGGTACGCCCCATCCTCGTGCTGTTGGGGCACGATCTGTTCAAGCACCATGACAGGTCGGTGGTCCGCGCTTCGCTTTCCATCGAGATTTCCCAGTCATACTTCATCATACAGGATGATATAATGGACCAGAGCCCATATCGCCGCGGCTTTCCCAGTTTTCACATTGAGGTGCAGGACAAGTACTTCAGGGGTGATCCTTCCAAAAAAAGGATTTCAGAGAACCTGGGTATAATAGCATCCGATCTCGCCGACAGCTACAGCCATGAAGCAATCATCTCTTCAGGATTGCTGCCGGAAATCGCTCTGAAGGGAGAAAAGGAACTTTGCAGCATTTTCGAGATGACCGGGCATGGTCAGCTGATAGATGTTTTCTCCGCGGAGAACGACAGCTTTTCCGAACCAGATCTTATAAAGCTGCATCTATGGAAAACTGCAAGGTATACCATTGAAGGGCCCTTAATGCTGGGTGCCGCAATCAGCGGAACCAGCGAAAAACTGAATGACCTGAGCCACTTTGGAAACCTACTTGGCGTGGCATTCCAGCTGCATGACGACATCCTGGGTGTTTTTGGGGATGAGAAGAAAACAGGGAAATCCATAAAGAGCGACATAAACGAGGGCAAGAAGACAATGCTTGTCCTGAAGGCCATTGAATTCGGATCGGACGAACAGGCAGATTTTATCAGGCGCTCCATCAGGTCAGGATCAGTTACTGACGCTGAATTCGATAGGGTAAAGAAGATAATGATTGACACCGGATCGCTCGACTACTCGAAGAAGCTGGCCGACAGGTTCGTGGAAAGGGCAAAGAAATACCTGGGCAAGGTCCATGGAAATGAGGAAATAAAATCCGTGATAGGGGAATTTTCAGATTACCTGATTTCCAGGGATTCCTAATACCTCGGCTGGTACTTCAGGTACATGTCCTTCAGCATGCCGTCATCTACGTGGGTGTAGATCTGCGTGGTCGCTACGGAAGCGTGACCGAGTATCTGCTGGATGAACCTTATGTCCCCGCCATTCCTCAGGAGGGAAGTTGCGAAAGTATGCCTCAGGACGTGGGGCGTGACCTTTTTCGCGATGCCTGCCTCCTCCCTGATCCGCCTGACGATTCGTTCAATGGTGGATGGATCATATCTTGTTCCCCTTGAACTCACGAAGAGTGCGGCGGTTGAGTTCGCAGACTTTCTGACTGCGTCGATATATTCCCTTATGGATGCCGAGCATTCCCTGCTCATTATCACGATCCTGTCCTTGTCCCCCTTTCCTCCCCTTATCCTGATCGTGTTCTCTTCAAGGTCCACGTCCTTCAGATCAAGCGAACAGAGTTCGCCCACCCGGATACCCGTATATGCCAGGGTCATTATAATCGGAATGAACTTTGGATGGGCTTTTCCGGCGATGATCAATCCCCTCGTTTCGGCTTCGTTCAGGTAGTTCGGGAGCTTCTTTGATCTGACAGGTGGATTGAGGTTCGCGGGAGGGGCAATCCCCCTGTAACGGAAATAAAGTTTGATGGCCTTTATTGCCAGGTACTGGCTGTTCCTGGAATACCCCTTTACCGTGGCAGTGAATTTCTTGTAGTTCTCAATCTCCTCTTTTCCTATCTCATGCGGATCAACGTTCAGGAACGCCAGGAAATGCTTCACCAGGAAGGAATACTCCTTGACCGTGTGCCTGCTCTTTCTTTCCCCGATCATCCATGATTTGAACTTCTCGATTTCGGCATCCGCGTTGCCGGATTCTGGCATACAGATGTCAGACAAAGCATGCACATAAACATTCCTATTTTAACGGTTTCACGCATCGCGTATTGAGGTGCCATGGAAAGCGTGCTTTTGAGAATGGAGGAAAATATCGCTATTATCGAACTGAACAGGCCTGAGAAAATGAACGCCCTCAACATTGAAATGGTGAGGTTATTTGGGGATTTCCTCGATTCCCTGAGTTCAGCCGGCGAAGCAAGGGTCCTCATCGTCGCAGCGAAAGGCAGTAATTTTTCCGTTGGGGCGGACATCAACGACCTGCATGCAATGGACAGGGAAACCGCGACAGAATTCAGGCGGGCGATGAGAAAGGCAGTCGAGGGGATGCTGAATGCCGAATTTCCCGTAATCTTCGCCCTGAAGGGTTATTCCCTGGGAGGAGGGCTGGAGCTGTCGGAAGCGGCGGACATACGCATCGCATCATCTGATGCAGTCCTTGGCCAGCCGGAGGTTGCCATAGGTATAAACGCGGGCGCGGGAGGGAATGTGTTCCTTCCATTTCTTGTAGGAAGGGGAAAGGCTTCCCTGCTGTCCATGACCGGGAAAAAGATAAGCGCAGAGGAAGCCATTAAGCTCGGGCTGGTTGACGTCATCGCAAAGGGCGATGTGCTTCAGGAGGCACTGGAAACAGCCAGGTTGATAGCATCATACAACCGCGAAACTGTGAAACGGATAAAAAAGACCATAATCGCAGCTTCGCTCGGATCATGGCAGACTTCATTTGACCAGGAGGAGAGGGATTTCATATATCTGGCGACCAACCGTGAGGTCAAGGCGAGGATGGAAAAATTTCTCAAAAAATAGAAGGGATCACTTTTTAATGTCTTCAAAATACCCAGCGGAATTCAAATGATTGTAGTGTCCTCTTCTACAGCCGAATCGCTGGGAAAGCTCATTGCGCAGAGGATCGGGTGCGATCATTCAGTGGTTTCCAGGAAAAGGTTTCCGGACGGCGAGCTTTACGTCAGGATTGAAAGCGAACTGAAGGGAGAAACCGTCATCCTGGTAGGCGGTACCATAGGTGACCGGGATTTCATCGAAACGCTGCTGCTGCTAGAGGCCGCGCAGGGAAGACATCCCGAGAAGATCATTGCTGTCCTGCCATACTTTGGATACGCAAGGCAGCACATGAGATACCTCCCAGGAGAACCAATCTCGTCATCGGTGGTGGAGAGGGCCATTCTCGAATATGCCAGTTCCATCTTCTGCGTGGAGGTACACGACGAGGGTGCCATTGCGCCCTTCAAGAACAGGGTACACAACATCAGGGTCTCCGGCCCGTTTGCAGAATATATCTCGAAACTGAAGGTGGACTACGTCATCTCTCCCGATGATGGAGGAAGGGACCGCGCGGACGCCATAGCAAGCATCATAGGCTGCAGGTCGCTGAGCCTTGAAAAGAAGAGGATTGACGACACGCATGTTTCGATAGATCACCCCGGAGTTGAACTCAGGGGTAAGAGGGCGGTGCTTGTCGACGACATCATCTCATCCGGAGGAACCATAATCACAGCTTCACAGATCCTGCTGTCCGAGGGCATGTCCCGGGTTTCGGTCGCTGCAGTGCACGGGCTGTTCATTAACCAGTCCGCAGAGAGGATATTGAAGTCCGTGTCAGATCTTGCGGTCTCCAATACAATCATGACGCCATACAGCAAAATAGATGTCTCGGAAACAATAACCAGTAACATCCTGGAGGAATTGGAATGACTAATGAACTGAGAGAGTGCTACATGCATGGGCCGTTCAGGGGAGAGATATGCCCAACCTGTGGGGAGCAGTCGAAGCTTTTGATGAGCGAGGAAGAAATCAACGTTCTAAGCAAGATACTTGCCGGAATGCTCAGGCATTTCCCAGAAAGGTACGGAGTGCAGCTTGATGACCATGGTTGGGTGAGGATTTCCATCATCATACCTGCCATAAGGATCCAGACTAGGCATTTCAAATGGCTTACGCCAAGGCACATCGAGGGACTTGTCCTCACCGATCCAAGGGAGAGGTACCAGGTTAACGGGAATCATGAAATCAGGGCTCGATATGGCCAGAGCATACCGGTTCAACTGGACGATCTTCCCACCGACTCCATCCCGGAAAAACTTTATTACCAGACCACTCCGGAGGAACTGGAATTGATCAGGGAAACTGGCATAAATCCTTCCGACAAGTCATGGGTTCATCTCTCCAAAACCTACAGGCAGGCCTACGTATCGGGACTTTACCATGTGGACACCCCCACGATTGTGGAGATTGACACCGGCAAGCTCATAGGGGAGGGAAACCAGGTCTACAGGGCGACAGAAGACATATTCCTGGTCACACGGGTCCCGCCGGCGTGCTTCATGGAAGCTCCGGGGGAGAAAGTGGAAGTCGCGCCTGAAGAGAGCGAAGACATTGACCGGGTAAGGAAAAAGGCTGAAAGAAGGAACCAGGCGAATACAGAGGAACAGTAACCTTATCCCGGTTTTTCCTGTATTTGCAGCAGTGCAAAACAATGCCCTGACAAATGTAGATATAATCCGCGGGGATTCTCAAGAATGTCAGGTAACAGGGACAGCGTTCTGAAGATAAGGGAAATGGCCATAAGGCATAACAGGCTCTTCCAGGAAAGCATCCCGCTCATTGCTTCTGAAAACATAATGAGCCCTCTCGCCATGGAGATGTTGCTCACCGATTTCGGATTCAGATACGCCGAAGGGCTCCCCCACAAGCGTTATTACCAGGGGAACCAGGTTGTAGATGAACTTGAAGACTTCGTAATAGAACTTGCAAAGAAACTCTTCGGCGTCCCTCAGGCCGATCCCAGGCCTATTTCCGGAACAGTGGCAAACATGGGGGTGATTTACGGACTTACCTCCCCGGGAGATCTCGTAACCGTCCCATCCCTTTCCGGGGGAGGGCATATAAGCGCAGCCCAGTTTGGCGCCGTGGGGTTCAGGGGGCTCTTGACCGAAAATTATCCTTTCGATCCGGAAACCATGAGCATCGATCCGGATGGGGCTGCACGCCTGATCAGGGAAAGAAAACCCAAAGTGGCACTTTTCGGGCAGTCGGTCTTCCTCTTTCCTGTACCGCTGAAAGATCTGGCAGACGCATTCAGCGAGGCGCAGTGCAGGGTCTGGTATGACGCGGCGCACGTCATTGGCCTGATAGCCGGCGGGAGGTTCCAGGATCCGCTGCATGAGGGGGCAGATGTGATGACCGGGAGCACGCATAAGACGCTGCCGGGTCCGCAGCATGGACTCATACTCGGCAACACAGGCGATGAAACCTGGAAGAGCGTCCAGAGAGGGGTATTTCCCGGTACGATCAGCAACCACCACCTGAACACTATGGCTGCGGTTGGCGTTGCGCTGGCAGAGCACATGGAATTCGGGAAAAAATATGCGTCCGACATAATCGCAAATGCACAGGCACTTGCCCAGGAGCTTCATTCCCTGGGATTCAAGGTGCTTGCAGAGTCAAGGGGGTTCACGCAATCCCATACGCTGGTTGCGGACACCAAAGCGCAGGGGGGAGGC
>JAJYPW010000037.1 GCA_021795055.1 Thermoplasmata archaeon | reverse complement strand
ACCTTCAATCTGACGCATTCCCTGACCTCCCCTGGCGTCTTTGATGCGGGGAGGGCAATAACGGTCAAATCAACAGACCCGGGAATCTGAGTTATGGAGGAGTATGCCTTTAGCCCCATTATCTCACTCGAGTTTGGGTTGACAGGATAAATTGATCCACTGTATCCGGAAGAGGTAAGGTTTTTCAGGATAGCGTACCCGATTTTCTCTGGGTTTGAGGAGGCGCCAATTATCGCAATGCTTCTGGGTGAAAAAAATTGTTCAAACAACCGCGTTGTATTGAAAAGCGAGTTATAATGCTGATCCCTAATTCTGCAAGGTCAGGGCGCCTTCATCTTGTATCCGGCGCCATTGGTTTACGGATTCTTGTACAATGACTCGACTCTGGTTCTGTGTCCCTCGCCGTCATAAATGAAGATGCCGTCCTTCTCGTCCAGTGTGGCCTTATGGTGCCCATCACAGTATGGCTTGTTCTGGGACAGTCCGCAAGCGCACAGATAGATTTCATCGTTCCCTGCCTTTATCACGTAAGGCCGATTTCTCTCATGCAGTACTATTCTTGACGTAAGATCACCATTAGCTTTATTGATACATCATTATAAAGGATTCGGAAATTCCCAGAATCCCTATTTCGTCCCACCGGTCAGAACCCAGGGCGTTTTGGAAGGAGATGAATCAGATGGCCCAATCTTGAGACGCGATTCGGTTTTTCATTGATCCTGAGAATAATGTTGGTACCCCCTTAGGCATTTACTCCGGAAGCGGAGACTGATTTCGTTTGCACATGTTTTGAACTGAAGAGAATGAAAGGATCTGGTGGTTTGCTTCATTTCCTTGGGTAAATCCACCTACCTGCCAAAAGTATTCGGTTGCCTTACTATGAGTGAACAATCCCTGATCTATATATGAGAGAACTGAACGGTATGAGGATATGGACGCAAAAAAATGGATGGTTACCCTGATTGAGTGAATTCAATATAAAAATAAAAGGGGTGAATCCCCCTATTAATCTAACAGCCCTATGGTGCGAAATGGATGTGCGAACCCACTGCTGTCAGCCCGCCGTATGCCGATGCAACCATTGCAAGGAGCACCAGGAAGAAGAATATGACCAGTATCAGGTTAGCAATAAACGGGCTCTTGGTCCTTGATGGAAGTAGATCATAGATCAGGCTCACCGGGTAAACCAGTATTCCAAATGCGCCATATCCCAGGTACAGTATGAGGGCCTGGAATGCTTTGCTTGCACTTGGAAGGTTGTTGATGTATCCAAAGTAACCGTAAGTTATGGCCATCAAGCCTATGAAGAGGGCAAAAATCCCGGGATACTGGAGCTGGTAGTCCTTCAACACTGCAATAGCGTAGACCAGTGTAACCATTCCCAGCATCAGGAACGGGTCGCCAAAATATATGTTGTAGCTTGCGGGTAGTGGCCACACGAATTCCTGGAAAAGGCCAATAAGAAGTATTACCGTTCCAAGCACCAGCAGGGGAAATCCCGCGGGTGCCATTGCTATCCTCAGATTCTTGGTTCCATTCTTCCTGTACTCAAGATAAACGGCCGCTATGGTGTACAGCGTTAGCACACTTACCATGGTTACCAGGAAATATTCCAAGGCCAAATCGTCTATGAATGCTGCCATTTTGTTCGCCGTGACAGGGATGGCATGTGATAACTTGAATAACAGACCTTAATGGTTAGGGAATAAATGCAATGGCGTGAGAAACTTGAGAAATTAAGCTTTAGGCGTAAGCGCTCTTTACACGACTTTCCATCGTCATAATTTTAAGTCAACATGTGCCACGCGGAAGGCAGAACCGAAACGTATAGGGCGGGGGCTTTAATCAACGATGTGGCTGCACGTAGAATGCTTTGCAGGGAAAGGCTTCGGGTTCCTGAGATCCATGGATAAATTTCAATCTGTGCGAAAAATCAGGATGGATTGAAACCGTTATTCCTGGCCACCGGTTCTTTCAAGGTAGAAGACCACCGCTTTCTTCGTTCCTCGTCTTAACGATTCAGAAAGGGAGGATGGCGAAACACCCACCATCTTCGCAAGCTCGGTGAGAGACGTCCTGTTCTCGCAGTCGAAAAAGTTTTTCTTGAGTGCCATCTCTATGAGGTTTCTCTCTTTCAGGGTCATTTCCCTGTGGACGAAAGACTTCTCGTTCAAGATGCGATATTCAAGGCCTGAATTTCGAAGGCTGGATCGAAGCAGCCTAAGATCAGATTTTGAAGGGACCACCGCCCTCACCTGAAGCGTCCTCTTGCCTACTGAGGTGCTTCCGATAATCTCCACGAACGGCAGTTTGGAGAAGAATGCACACGCCTTGCAGCTGCAACTCTCTGCCCATATTTCTCCCTTGCTCGTGGTACGCAGCTTGATGTACTTCGAAGAGAACAATTGTGAAAGATTGCAGCTGTCTTTAGGCTTTATTGAGTGGAGAGTCCGATCCTCCCTTACTGATAACCTGTCAACCTCGCAGCCCGCTTCAGAAAGGGAATTGATCACCTGACAGTCATCCCTTGAGGCTTCAATGACTATTTCAGTAAGATTCTTTGACGTCATAGTTCTCATTCGATGGATCGCATGTGGGCTTAAAACGGGATATCCTAACATCTGAATATCCCGTATTCCAATATGGATGATCCGATAGCAGAACTCCAAATGGAAACAAATGCCGGCGCCGGGCAGGATTGGGCATTCAAGCGTGTTCCTTTTCTCTAGCCTTGTGAGGATCCGCTTCAGTGCAATTTCCGCAGAGAGTCGCACTATCCTGAGGAATTTGTCTCATATCCGGTCAGCGCTGAAAAGACAGCTTTTAGCTCACAGATGAGGTATTCCGCTTATGTGTGTTCATTCAATACAATTATCAAGGTGAAGTGGGATGGCAGAGACCGAGAACTCATCGTTCATTCTTGTAAAGGATTCAGCCGGAAATGAAAAGAAGATTATGGTTGACGAGGACGGATTCCTTCTGAACCCAAAGGATTGGTGTCCAGAATTTGTCCAGGCTGTTGCAAAACAGGAAGCAGTCGATGTTCTAACCGACGAGCACTGGAAGATAATCAACTACCTCAGGGATTATTACGGGAAATATGACAGCTGCCCTCCCATAAGGATGCTGGTCAAGAGTACCGGCACTGAACTCAAGAAGATATACCAGCTGTTTCCCACAGGTCCTGCCAAGGGTGCCTGCAGACTTGCCGGTGCACCAAAGCCTACGGGGTGCGTGTGATCATGATTTACCTTACGTGCCCAGTATGCGGCTATGCTATAGACATAATGCGCGATGATGAGATCAACAACCCTGTAAAGGCAAAACGACTGAAGTACCTCACCACGAGGGACCAGGTCTGCCCCAACTGTGTCAATACAATCGGGCGGTGCGAAAGGATCGAGGCAAAGGAGGAGGAGATACCGATCATGCGCGTCAAGGTCCCGGAACAGGAGAAGGGGAAATTTATTGAATTCTGCAGGAAAACCGGGTACGCAGTTGCGACGAATTACGCGTTGAATCACCTCATGGGGGTGAAACAGTGACAGATGTAGTGGAAGAGGTTGCAAAGGGAAGAGAGATTGTGAAGGAGATTGAGAAGGGAAAGTGGCCCAACTTCATACGGGAAGCAAAGAAAACCAGATACCCGGTGGATCTGTACGGTGCATCCCTGTACCTGAAAAGGGATCTGTTCACCACCGGCGGATACGTGTCCGTGCCGGGTGCGCCCACCGGCATATTGATGCGGGTCACGAGCAGGCCGGACATAGGAGAGAGCACAAACGTGGTCAGGGTGCTAATTCCTTCAGGGAACTTCATCTCTTCGGAAATGATGGACAAGTTCTGTGATTTTGCAGATAAATACGGAGTCGGGATGCTTCATGCGCTGAGCACCAGCCACAATGTGGAAATCCCGGGAATACCCAAGGAAAAGATCAGGGATTTCGTGGTGGAATTCAGGGAAGCGGGGCTGGAAATAGGATCGACTGGCGACGCATTCAGGAACACCACCACCTGCGTGGGTTCCACGCTCTGTGAATATGCAAACCTGAACACCATGGCGATGAGGGACGCCTTTTACGACAGGTTCAACGACTACGCCAAGTACCCGACTTTCCCCCACAAGGTCAAACTGAAGATTTCCGGCTGCCCGCTTGACTGTGCAAGATCAACCCAGAAGGCGGACATAGGAGTTGTGGGATCATGGGAGGACACCCCTGAAGTCTATGGCTCGGGAATACAGAAGCTTGGAAATGAGAAAATTGACGCCATTGTAAATTCCTGCCCCACACTTGCAATATCAAGATCGAACGGCGGAATTTCAATCAGGGGGGACGATTGCATACAGTGCATGAAGTGCCTCAGGAAGGCAGAGGGCGCAATCCGTCCGGGGAAGAAGAAAAAATTCCTCATATATGTCGGCGGAAAGCTCAGGGGCAAGAAGGGACCCCTTTCCTCGAAGCTGCTGATGAAGGTTGACACAGAGGAAGAGGTTATGAACACCATAGAGAAGATAGTCGAGGTATTCACCGACCACGCAGCCAGGAAGGAAAGGCTTGGCGACCTCATCTTCAGGATAGGCATGAAGGGCTTCCTTGACCTGATGGAGATGGAGCCTAAGCCCCTGAACCTGAAAGACCTGAGGACCAATGTATTCTATCCTGTCAGCGAGGCTCAGAGGAATGAAATCGCGGAACATTTCTCAGGAGGTGGAAGCAATGATTGAGGGCCCTCCAAGACCTTACCTTAATTATATCCCGGAGTACCTTAAGGAATCTGTGGGGAAATGGGTAACCCACAGGCTTGAGGAACCTGGGCTTATAGAGCACGTGGACTCCGAAGGCAGGAAGGTTTACACAGTCAAGGCTGCGGCAACTCCGAACGGAAGGTACAGTACAGACACCATAAGGAAAATCAACGCGCTTGCCAGAAAATATGCAGGCGGATCGATGAGGTTCACCCAGGCCCTGAATATGGAGTTCGTGGTTAGCGACCTGGCAAAAGCCAGGGAACTGAAGTCAGAGCTCAAGAAACTTGGGTTCCCGGTTGGCGGTTGGAAGGAACACCTCTGGAGTCTCACCAGCTGCGCGGGATACTTCCACTGCGCACTGGCAGCAACTGATGCCCCATCGGTTATCCAGAGGTTGGGGAATGAGCTTTCGGAGTACTTTGACGAGAAGGAGTTGCCGGCGAAGCTCACAGTCGCTGCCTCGGGATGCCCGAGCTCATGCGGGGGAAGCTTCCTTACGGACATATCGATCAACGGGATACATACGGAAATACCTGTCGTCACTGAGGGTGTCAAGAATTGCGATCTCCAGGGAACAGCTTTCACATGTCCCGTGGGCGCAATCCAACTGAAGACCCTGCAGAACGGGGAGAAGACCATAGAGATCAGGGAAAACCTGTGCATCGGGTGCGGGCTCTGTGTGGGTGCATGCGGAGGGATAATCTTCAAGACACCGGAGAAGACTGACGGACACGCGATTTCAATAGGCGGAAAGGCCTCTGCTTCCAGGTATGGAACCACGCTGGGCAGGATTGTGGTACCATTCCTCCCCAATGAACCTCCCCACTACGAGAAGACAGTGAAGGCGGTCAGAACAATTGTCGATACATGGATCAGGGATGCGAGGAAAGGTGAGCGCATCGCCGACTGGGTTGACCGCATTGGATGGGAGAAATTCTTCGAGAAAACTGGATTGCCATTCTATCCGCAGAGCATGGACTACCTGGACATCAGGGCTATAACCACGCTCAGGGATGGAAGCGGAAGGTAGACGTGAAGGGTGCGTGAATTGGATACCCTGTCAATCCTTGTGATTTCGTACGCATACCTTGCTGCATTCGTATTTGTAGTAGGAACCATATTTTTCCTCGCAAGATGGATATTCAAGAAAAAGGGGCCTACAGGCACTTACCTTGGATACCCATATCTCTTCACTTACCCTGGCCAGAATTCACGCATGAAAGCGCTTAAGAACATTCTTGGAAGAATATTCCTCTTCACTAGCTCGAGCGATGATCCTTTTGTCAGATATACGAGCCTTGTATTCCACTGGAGCCTCTGGATAGTCATTGCTGCGCATGCCGACATAGTGCTTTACCCATATTTCACCGCGGCTGGGATTTCGGAGATCACGCTCGAGGCGATAGGCAACTATGTCGGAACAACTCTCGCAATACTCATGGTTGGAAGCGGCCTGATCCTTTTTGGCAGAAGGGCACTTAATCCATATTTGAGGAAGATAAGCTACCTTTCCGATTACTTTGCAATACTCCTTATTGTTGCAATAGGCATTTCAGGGATACTGATGCGCTTCTGGCTCCCCGGTACCTTCGCTTATTCAGAGGTCAGCCCGTTTTTCCTCTCGCTTGTATCTTTTGCTCCAATCAGCGTTCCTTCCGAGTTGATATTTGTGACGCACTTCACCCTGACCATGACTCTTCTGATTTATTTCCCGCTAAGCAAGCTGATGCATCCGTTCTCATTCTTCACCAACCCCACTCTCTACACGATATCCCACCCCGGTGATGTCCGATGAAACCCAAGATCAGGGAAATCCTGCTGAAAAGTCCCAGCGGGAAGGCTGAAGAGTGGCTTGCCCGGCAGAAGAATATCGAGTGGGCCAACGGGCTCAACCCAAGGCTGGCCAGGGAATCTACGGTGAACGGGATAGGGGAGAGGAAGCATGAGGAACCGGATCATTTCAGGGACAGGTTTGTCGGCCTGAGGGACAGCAAGGCCTTCGTGGATTTCATGGAAAGCTGCACGAGATGCGGGATATGCATGGACAAATGCCATTTTTTCATATCGACCGGGGATGTCAACAACAGCCCCGTGGGTAGGGCGAACCTTGTACGGAAGATGTACAGGAAGGGAAACCGCCTCAAGGCAAGCGCGATAGACCTCAAGAAGATCTACTCCTACTACTACCAGTGCACCGAGTGCAGGAGATGCTCGGTCTTCTGCCCGCAGGGGATTGACCAGGCAGAGATAACCAGGAACATCAGGGACATACTTACGGAGATGGGCATGGTGCCGGACTACGTCGCCGCCACCCTTGCCCAGGTGTTCAAGACGGGTAACAACATGGGCCTTAACCCCATGGCTATTGGATCAGCAGTGGATTTCGTGAAGGAGGAGATGAAGGAGGAAACAGGCAAGGACATTGACATTCCTCTAGACAAACCCAGGGCGGAAATCCTCATGATACCTTCCTCTGCGGACATCATGGTCAATAACGATACCCTGAAGGGATATGCGAAGGTTATGCACGCCCTGAAAAAGGACTGGACTATATCAACTGCAACTGCTGAGGCCGCGAATTTCGGGACCTTTGCCAGTGAAAGGATACTGAGGCAGTTCGGCGACATGGTTGTCGAGGAGGCCGTCAGGAGAGGAGCGAAGGAAGTGGTCTGGGGAGAATGCGGACACGGGTGGAGAACCGCAAACAACTATGTCCGGTACAAGCTTGCTGATCAGGGTATAGCGCTCCAGCATGTCCACCAGCTCACTGACAGGGCAATTGAAAGGGGGCAGATTACAGTGGACAAAAACAAGAATGACGACCTTTTCAATTATCACGATCCATGCAATCTTGCCAGGGGAGGAAATCTCGTGAACGAGCCGAGGAAGGTGCTCAGCGCTGTGGTTCGCGAAACCGTTGAGGCAGAATACACGAAGGACAAGACATTCTGCTGCGGTGCCGGAGGGGGGCTCCTGGCAGACGAGAAAGAATGGAACGAATCCAGGGCCTGGGCGGGCTGGCCGGCGGTCTACTATTCCTGGAAGACGGGCGCACATACCATGGTCTCCCCATGCGCCATAGACAAGGCTCAGTTTCCATTCGTAATAGGGTACCACAAGGTGGATCTCAAGATGAAGGGGCTGATGGATCTGGTGGGTTTCGCAATTGAGGTGTAATCATGAAAGTTGGGATAATATTGGGAACAAATGAACTGTCGGGCTTGATGTTTGCAGCTATTGAGGCGGGAATGAGGACGTCCATGGACGATTCGGTGATCATCTTTGTCACCATGGACGGGGTCAGGGCCTTTCTGAAGGATCCTGAGATAAAGAAGCAGACAAAGACCTCGGAGATGATAGCCGCACACGACCCTGACTTCAGGAAGTATCTCAGAGAGGGCAAGGAAAGTGGACTGCTGAAGATTTACGTCTGTTATTACGCAGCAGAGATCTATGAC
>JAJYPW010000036.1 GCA_021795055.1 Thermoplasmata archaeon | reverse complement strand
GAACTGCACACACCAGACTACCTTTTATGTTTATGCCTTCAGCGGCGCGCTGACAGTGAACTACTCCGTGAACTACAGCGGTAAAATACATTTCAACGGGACTTACAACGGCACTTCGCCGATTGTGTCCGTTCCTCAGAACACGCTTTCAATATTCTCGGTATACAACTCTTCTGCAGGCATTGGGAAGTATTTTGTCCCGCTGCTTTACAAGTGGAAATTCACAAACTTCACCACGCAGGCAGTGAACGCCACCTACACATTCTCCAAGCCGAACCTTGAAAACAACAGCTACCAGTACGCCAATGTCACGGTGATGACCGTCACGGGCCAGTCCAGGATCATGGAGTTCTTTGTCCATGTCAACGATACCACCAAACCGATTGCATATGTGAATATGTACAACGCCACAGGAAAGGCCATCGGCAATCCGGTAGCCGGACAGATAGTGAACTTCACTGCACTGAGCAAGAACAACGTTATCAGCAAAAACAGCAGGGATCCGTATGACAGCAACTTCGGGCACCTGAGATTCAACTGGACGGTCAGGTACGGGAACAACGGCACCATAGCGCCAGTAAACCAATCCGCTTCCATCTACACTATTGTGAACGATTCCCAGAACGATCCATACGACAACGGAACCTGGATCACGATCAAGTTCACCACCCTGAATGTTATGGAGATATCCCTGAACGTGACCAATAAGTATACCAACCTCACCGGTTACGCAAACCTTACCCTGACCATATCTGTGGTAACCCCAAGAATTGCGGTGAACAGCGTGTACATACCCGGTACCCTTACACAGAATGTGCAGACAACGATATATGTCAACGTCACCAATCAGGGAACTATTACTGCAAATGGCTTCTACCTCCTGATATGGGTGGGTGGAAAGGTCGTCGCTGACCAGAACTATTCTAGGCAGTTGAAGGTCAATGCAAACGCCAACGTATCCTTTAACTGGACTCCAAGACAGACGGGCTCATTCACAATAACCATTACAGGAAGCAACACCTCGGAGGACAGTTCAGGAGCCGGATTCTTTGCCAGCCTGGGCGAAGTGACGCAGAGCGTTACCGTCAACCCGCCAGGGTACGTGACTCCGCTGATAATAGGGGGAATAATATTGGTGATAGTAGTCGTAGGATACGTGTACTACAAGCTTTCTACAGGCGGATTCCGAAAGAAGAGTGCATCCTCCGACAAGCTTTCGCTCCTGGAGCAGAAAAAACTGCAGGAAAAGAAGCAGAACAAATAAACCCTGAAACATTTTTAATTTAATGACGGGCAACTCCGTCAACCATCTTTTTTTTGGCAGCCGCCTTAAGCCGGTTTATGTTCGTAATTTACAGCATGAGTTAACGGCAATGCCTGAATGGGAGGAACAATTATCCCGATTGACTTATGCACCTGGAGAGGTTTCCGAAAAGTGGCGTGTTCCGCTTTTTTCCTTCTTGAAGGCATGAGGGCGATTGAATTCACCGGATCTGCCCGGAACAGCGCCAGATCAACGACTTGCGATTTTACCATGAAATGCAGGCGGAAGGGGAAGGGGGACCGGATATGCCAGAAACCGGAATGAAGAGGGTCATCACACTTCCTTATGCGATAACCATTTACATCTCATCTGTGCTGGGAGGCGGAATACTCATTGCCCCGGGTCTCGCAGCTCGCGTAGCTGGACAGGGTTCCATTATTGCATGGATCCTTCTCTCTTTGCTCAGCTATCCCTTCGCCTATACATTCGCCAGGCTGGCCACTAGAAAACCGGAATCAGGCGGGATATATTCCTTTTCAAGAGAAGCTTTCGGCACATATGTGAGTAATGCAGTGGGATGGTTGTTTCTGGCATGGTTCATGTTTGGGGCCCCGGCCAATGCGATCGCGGCCGGCTATTACCTCTCCTTCTCTATCCAAATGACCGAACCGGAGGTTTACCTGGTGGCAGGATCGATAATTTTCCTTGCCTGCCTGGTAAACTACCTTGGGATCAGATTCAGCTCGAGGATACAGCTCCTCGTTATTGCATCTATAATAGTGGTAATAGTAACTGCAATCCTGGCATCATCCACGCACCTGAATTATGAAAACTACGCGCCAATAATACCCGGCGGGAACTTTTATTCAATTGGGGTCGCTTCTGCCCTGATAATATGGGCATTCTTTGGCTACGAGAATGTCCCCAATCTTGCGGGTGAAGTTACCGATCCCGAAAACATATTCCGGAAGAGCATTCTTTTCAGCGTGATAATGGTGGGGATACTGTACACATCCGTTTCAATCGTGACCATAGGGACCGCATCATACAAATCTGGAAGCGGCATCACCCCTTTTGCTGTCCTGATGTCCAGTTTCCTGGGTTCATATGGGGGGATTGCTACTTCCGTCATTGCGGTGGTTGCCATATTCAGCACCGCCAATGCGTATGTTGCAGGCATGAGCAGGGTCGTATACTCCGTGGCAAAGTCCCATGGGCTGCCCAACTGGCTTTCGCACATCAATCCCCGGACCGGCGCACCCGGGAGATCAATAATATTGATGGTGTTTCTCGGGCTTGCAAACCTGGCAGCATTCTACTTCCTCGGCATTGATCTGGTCACTGCATTCCTGGCCGTAAGCGGCATTGGAGGGCTTGTCTACGTCGTAGGCTCCGCATCCGCTATCAAGCTGCTTAGGGAAAGTGGATGGAGGAAGACGCTTCCGTGGATCTCGCTTCTGGCTTCTGCAATCATCCTGTTTTTCATCAGCTACCTGCTGCTCCTCTGTGCCGTCGTTGTGCTTGCCTCATTCCTGTACACCTGGATGATAAGAAAGGGGAGGACATCGCAGGGCACTGCTGCGTGAACCGCATTAACAACCAGCTAACGGGTCACATCCTCTCAAGCATCTTTATTCCAAGCAGACCTGCAGCATCTTTTACAATGGTGCGGTACATCTCCACTATTCTCCTTCTGGTTCCCCTCACCTCGTCATCCTGCACGTTGACCTGGCAGGCAGAGTAGAAGTCATTGAACGCCTTGGTGAGCGAAAGCACATAGGCTGCGATCAGGTCTGGCCTCCTGGAAGCGAGCGAACGTTCAAGAGATTCAGGGTAAAGGTACATGTTCCACAGCAGCGACTTCTCCTCCAGGTCAAACTGCTTCTTCCTGAGATTGGAACCGGTTCCCTTGTCAAGTATGGAAGTCGACCTTGCAAAGGAATACATCACGAATGGTGCAGAATCGCCCTCGGTACTCAGCGCCTCATCCCACCTGAATACTATGGCCTTCTGCGGATTGACCCTGATGACGTTGAAGCGGATTGACGAAACCGCGACAGCCTCAGCTATCGATTCGCGGGTTTTGCTGTCATACGAATTGTCCTTCTCGGATACTATCCTGGAAGCTTCCTTGGTCCCCCTCTCAATGAGATCATTCACCGTGATAATGTTGCCCTGCCTGGTGGAGAGCTTTGCGCCTTCCAGCGAAATGAAGGAATAGATCAGGAATTCAAACCGCCTGTCGACCTCCATGAGATCAGAAAGTACGTGGCCTATGGTGCGGGCATAATCCTTGTGATCTTCGCCAAGAACGTCGACAATAACATCGAAATGATGTGCCTTGAACAGGTGGTATGCCAGGTCCCGCGCCAGATAAAGCCTGGTGCCATCCGATCTTACAAGATACTCTTTCTTCCCCCATGGCATCTGTACATATCTCGCGTCTCCGTCCCCCTTCAATTTCGGCTTTAGGGACTCGAAGACCTCGTTGAGTTCCTCAGATTGAAGAAATCCTGATTCCCAGATGTAATCTTCTATGCTGATGCCGAGCCTGTTCATTGTCTCCCTGATGTCCTTCAGCACTACGGAACAGGCATTCTTTATTTCGGCAAGGAGGTTTTCATCCGGGGTCTCGTACCTCTTGAGAAGAGGGGATATAACCGCATCTTCTCCTCCAAGTTCGTCCATGTGCCTGTAAATCTCCTGATAACCATGAAGGAGGTTTTCCACGGAGAGCGGAAGCCCTGCGCAGTACCTCAGGAAGCCGGCGTACATCGCCATTACCTGCTTGCCGGAATCGTTGACGAAATACTGGGTGGAAACACGATACCCGTATCGGGAATATATCCTGGCCACGGAATCTCCTATGATCGAGTTCCTGATCCTTCCGACATGAATCGGGCCCGTGGGGTTTGCACTGGTATGTTCCACCACCACCCTTTCAGGGTCCTGGAAGATGTCTGGAAAGATCCCGGTGGAGGATATCGCACCGTCAAGGACCGAGAACAGCGATTCCGCCCGGATGCTGATGTTAACGTAGTCGCCGGATTGATCGCAGCGTTCGACGAACTCAAGCCCCCTTATCCTTTCAACAAGTTCACCTATTGCCTCCTGATCCTTGAACCTGAAAGTCTTCACGACGAAATCAGCAAAGCCTCTGGTGTCGATCTCTATATCCGATCTGTGAAGTTCTATCCTTCCACCTGAGGTGCAATCTGCTATTCTCTTCCTGAAATCGTCATAAAGAAGCATTGGGAACACTTATTGGTGATCCTGATTTAACATTTGCTGGCACGCTTGCTGCGCGATACAATGGAAAGTTACGCCTCAGCCCCATAAGGTAGCACATGGAATGCGGTTCGAACGCCCATGCAATCCGAAGCGGAACCGGTCCGGCTACGAACGCGTTTTCATGCCCTGCGATCTCAACCGTGAAATTCAAGGATAGGCTGGCGGTGCCCCTGTTCCTAAAATCTCTCTATGCGGCAGCCGACCTGCTCCAGCATTCCGGTGAATCCGGGGAAGCTCTTGGAAATCCTTTCGACGTTCTGATTTACTACCCGGCTTCCCGAGGCAATTGACGCTACGATTCCGGCCATGATGGATCGGTGCTCCATGAATTCAAGATCATTAGGTGCCCTGATCACATCCGGGGGAGTGATTGAAACCGAGTTGCCTGAATATTCCACAGAGGCCCCGAAGGAACGGGCAAGCCTGATCATGGACTCTATCCTGTCAGTTTCCTTATATCTTAACCGTGAAACGCCCGTAATCTCCGACCTCCCCTTAGAGAAGAGAGCCATAACGGCAAGGGGAAGGGCAAGATCAGGGCAGTTGTCCACATCGAAAACCCCTCCATTGAGATAGGATTTCCTGATGTTTACGGCGTCCGTGCTTATGGTGATGTCTGCGCCAGCCTGCCTCAGGAAATCAAGCATTTTCTTGTCCGGCTGAAGAGTGTTGGGGTTGAGCCCCCTCAGCGCGATGCCATTTGCAGACTTCAGCGCGGCGAGCACCATGAAAAACGCAGCAGAGGAGAAATCCCCCTCAAGCGATAAGTTCACGGAGTCCGCGTGCTTGAACGACTCAACTGAAAAGGAGGCGTCCTTCGATCTTAAGGTAAAACCCAGTTTCCTCATAACATCCATGGTGATTTGAACATATCCCGCAGAGGAAAGGCCGTCGGTAACGCTCACTTCGGAACCAAAATCGCCCATTGACGCCTTCATGACAATTAGGGAAGAAACGAACTGTGAACTTATTCTTCCGGTTATAGACACCGGGCCTGTGACTGCAGCAGACGCATCCATCAGAAATCCTCTGGGGATGGATTCGAAATGCACACCCTGTGAGGCGAGAGCATTCAAAAGGTCGCCATGATTTCTGCGGAGCAGGGAGTCAGAAAGCCTGAACTCAACAGTTTCCCTCCTGCCTGCGAGGCCTCCGGCAGCAAGGCGGAACAGCGTTGCCGATTCCCCCACAAAGAGCTTTCCCGGCGATCTGAACTCTCCGGAAACGAGGCACCGGCCGCCAGAATTCCTGACGGTCATTCCGCACTGTGAAGCGACTGAAACGGCCCTGAGCTCATCTTCCGAATATGAAATATTTTCCAGCGAGACCGGAATGGAGAAAAGTGCCGAAAGCAGGATCAGGCGCTGAGAGTAGCTCTTGGACCCAGGAATGGAAATTTCTCCATCGGGAGACACGCAGTTGAATACAGCTTTCATTCTGACCTCAGGATCGGATCGTTGGAAGTTCTGGTCAGTATAATGCTGATCCCTTTCTCACTGGCCAGAGAAGCGGCACACTTCCTCATTTCAATGGTGTTCTTGAAGAATGCAAAGATCGACGGGCCCTTTCCAGATTGCGACACTGCAAGCGGCGAGAACTTCCTGATCTGATCTATCAATTCGTTTCTGATGCCGGTCTTTCTCCCGATAATCTGCCCATTCATCACCGCCACCGGCAGGAATGACCCTTTTTTCACCTTTTCGGCCATGGACTGAATATCTGATACAGGAATGTCAGCAAAAGCATCTTTCAGCAGATAGGAGCTCCGCGTCTCCAGGGGATCATACACAATCATTACGGGCATAAGCGGAACCTCTTTTCTCAGGTACAGTTTGTTCTCGTTGTTATCGGTGAGGGTGAGCCCTCCGTAGTATGCAGCGGTCAGGTCATCGTAAGCTCCTGTCGCCGAAAGCTTGTGTTCTTTTGACGCAATCGCGGCAGCCGACAGCTTTTCCTCATCTGGAATACTGACGCCATTTTCCATGATGAGAAGTTCAAGAATGCCAATAGCCAGCGCACTGCTGCTTTTCAGCCCCTGTCCTCTGGGAATCCTGCTGTGAATGGCTATTTCAGGCACTTCCTTCAGCGAAAACCGATCACAGTACCAGCTTGCAAGTTCATGAACGATCGGATCGGGGGTTTCCCCGCTTCTGGAACTCATGATCCTCATGGAAAGATCGATCGATACAGCCGAACCGGTCCCGTTGACGAATGCCGAAATCACGCTTATCCCGCCATTGACGGTTATGATGGACAACTTTTCAGCCCCATGATAGAAGTATTTCCTTAAGTTCTTCCATGTCAACCTTTCTTTTGAACCACAAATCGAAAGCGGTGCCGGCCTGCCCAAGAAACATGTCCATGCCGCCAACTGTTCTTACCCCATTTAGAGCCGCAGCCTTCATGAAGAGAGTAACTTTCGGGTTGTACACTATGTCTATCACCACTGTTGGCCTGATCCTGCCTATCACCATTTCGAACTGCGATAAGAAGCTCTCCTGATGCTGGTAAGGGATGGTGCTTATCAAAACGTCATACTCCTCCCTGAGGTTCCCGTAGCCCGTCAAATTCCCACCATCCTTTCCAGCGCGCCTGCTGACAATGGCAACGGACCCCGGGTCGTACCATCTGCGCAATGCATAGGCAACGGAGGCGGATGCGCCACCGCTACCAAGAACGGCAATACTTTTGCCGGAAACCTCAACCCCGTTCGACTCGATGAGATACCTGAAGCCGGCAGGATCCGAGTTGTAGCCCTCAAGCTTCCCCATGTTGATTTTCACAATGTTGACGGACCCCGTAACGCTGCTGGCCTCGTCATGAAAAGCGCACTCACGGTAAAACTCCCGCTTCAGCGGCGAGGTTACGTTGACTCCGCTGAATGCACGTTTCACTGCAGGCATAATGTGGGAAAAGCGTGAGGAATCGCAGTCAAGCGGCAAATACAGCGCATCCATGGAGTATTTCTTGAAGTATTCGTTGAAAAGATATGCACTGCTTGATCTGGAAAGAGGGGATCCAAGCACTCCATAAAGGCTACTCAACTTCACCCTCCAGAGGATTATGGGAAAGGAACCCTTCAAGATCAGAAATCTTCATGTCAACGCTACCAGCCACACCAGGTTCGATAGGGAAAGGGAGTGCAATGATATCCCGGGCGATCTTTTTGTCCTGCATCACGAAACTCTTGAGCCCGCCCAGCACCGGTTCAAAAAGTCTTCTGGAACTCGCAAAGAATGGCAGGTAAGGCCTGAGAAGCGACACTATGCGGGATGCATTTATTCCCTTAGCCTGCACCCAGAGAGACTCAAGCATCATTCCCCAGAATACGGCCTCTCCATGGGAAATCCTGAATTCTGTTGCAGATTCAAGCGCATGACCAATCGTATGCCCGAAATTCAGCATCCTGCGGATTCCTGTCAGGTCACGGAAATCCCTGGATACGTAATCCATCTTCAGCCTGGTGCAGGTGAACACTGCCTGCTCCAGCGCTTCCATATTCCAGCGCATTTCATCCGCCCCATCGCCAAGAAGCGACCACCTGAATTCCTCCGGGTTGAGGATATAATACTTGAGGAGTTCGCCCAGCCCGTTCAGGAAAAGTTTATCTGTCATACCCTCAAGGAAATAGCTGTCGGAATAAACAAACCCCGGAAGGTAAAACGATCCGATCATGTTCTTT
>JAJYPW010000035.1 GCA_021795055.1 Thermoplasmata archaeon | reverse complement strand
CGATCTTAATCCCGGGTCAGTTCAGTTATCATCTCCGAAAATATGACTCCGTTGAGCTTCAACCCGGCAGGGCCATCCTTTTTCCCAAAAACATGAAACTTTCTCACGCCGGAGGCTGATTCCACTTCCTGAAAGGGAAAGGCGAACCTGTCGACCATATCCAGTAAGGGATTTCATGCTTAATTTGACTTCTTCGTATTTCGTCCCTTGGGTTGCGTTTTCTTTATCCTCTTATTTAAAAAGGCTTATTAACGGTGGTACGATTATTGAATTCGCGCTCTTTGAGACAAAAGTGATACGATGCCTAATACTCGCGGAAACGGTGTTCCCATCCACAGAGGGAAGCACTATACGGACCTCGACAAGCTATCTTCAGCCATCAGTATGGGACTTAGCCTGCAAAATAGAAAGATGAGCAGGGAGGAGTCACTGCATGCCGCAGAACACCTTATAAACTTCTTCGGTTACAGCGACAGGGTTATCGACAATATGCTGGAGCCGGAAGACAGGGACGCATTTTACACCATGGAGGATATCGGGGTGCTTCAAACCGAGAGGGAGGAAACAACGCTTTTTGACGGCCGGGAATGGAGAATACATTACTGGCTCCTGAACACCGACAGGATTGAGGAACTCGCCACGCTGCCATCCGAAAGGGCGCCCGTTGTCGAGGAAAACGTCTTTGATTTCTACAACACCATTCCCGAAGAGGAGTGGAAGACGCCAACCCGGTGATCCATCTGCATGTAGCGATCCTGGACAGGGAGAAATGTCACCCGAAGAAATGCAACCATGAGTGCCAGTATTATTGTCCGCCTGTGAGAAGCGGCACTCCCACAATCGAATTCGTTGATTATCAGGATCAGCCGGTTATAAACGAGCCCCTGTGCATAGGGTGCGGGATATGCGTAAAGCGCTGTCCCTTTGGGGCAATAAAGATCGTGAGCCTTCCAGAGGAACCGGGAGAAAGCATCCACAGGTTTGGCGTTAACGCCTTCAGGCTCTACTCCATACCTGCACTCGAGAAGGGAAAGGTAACCGCGATACTTGGCAAGAACGGCCTCGGAAAGACAACCGCGCTGAACATCATCTCAGGGGTGACGGTGCCGAACCTGGGTGATTTTGAAAAGAAAGGCGATAAGGATGCCGTGATAGAACATTTTGCCGGCAGTGTGATAGGAGACTATTTCAGGGATTTATATTCCGGCAAGAGGAGGGTGGTGCTGAAGAATCAGTACGTGGACAAGATACCACGCGTGAAGAGCGGAAAAGTTTCTGAAATCCTGAAGGCGGGCGATGAAACCTCGAACCTCGACCTCGTCTCTGAAAGGCTGGGAATTGCAGGCATAATGACAAGGGACATCAGGGAATGCTCTGGCGGGGAGCTGCAGAAGGTTGCAATCGCAGCAACCCTGCTTAGGGATGCTGACACTATCCTGATAGACGAAATGTCCTCATATCTCGATATCGGAGAGCGGGTGAGCATCTCGTTGCTCATACAGGAGATCGCCAGGAAAAAGAGCATCATGATCGTGGAGCATGACCTTGCCATACTCGACTGGCTGGCGGATACAGTCTACCCGGTTTACGGTGAGCCGGGGGCTTATGGAATAATCGCATCTCCGAGGACTTCATCAAGGGCCATAAACTCTTTCCTGGAAGGTTTCCTGAGGGAGGAGAACGTAAGGATAAGGGAATACCCGATACAGTTCACCAACAGGTCATGGAGGAGGACGGCAGCCGGGCACACCATACTCGAATGGAAGGACATCTCCAAAACACTTGGCGAATTCACCATGACGTCATCTGAGGGCAAGCTGAAGAGCGGCGAGGTGGTGGGATGCCTTGGCAGGAACGGAACGGGCAAGACAACTTTTGCGAAACTCATGGCGGGAGAGCTCCAGCCGGATTCCGGAAGCTTCTCCAGCAGCCTCAAGATAGCATACAAGCCTCAGTACATATATTCTGATTACTCAGGAACCTCCGAGGATCTGCTGAAATCGACACTGAAAACGCGTTATGACGAGATATTCAACAGGGCTGAAATATTCAGACCGCTTGACATAAATGAACTGCTTTCCACCACCGTGAGCGACCTGAGCGGGGGTGAACTCCAGAGGCTTTCCATCGCGTTAACGCTGGCAACGGAAGCCGATATGTATCTGCTTGACGAGCCGTCAGCGCATCTTGACAGTTCTTACAGGATGACGGCTGCGAAGATTATCAGGCGGGTGATGGAGAACAACAGGAAGAGCGCCATGGTTATTGATCATGACCTTTACTTCATAGACCTGATTGCAGACGAACTGATGATTTTTTCAGGAGTTCCTGCTTCAAGCGGGCATTCAACAGGCCCCATGAACATGAGGGACGGGATGAACAACTTCCTTTCAAGCGTGGGGATAACGTTCAGGAGGGATGGGCAGAGTGGCCGGCCAAGAATCAACAAGCCCGGAAGCAGCCTGGACAAGCAGCAGAGAGAAAGCGGAGAATACTATTATCTACAACAGCAATGATACGTGGACGATGGAAGTCCTCCACAGGGATGGCCTTGCAAGGATAGCGAGGGTAAAGACAAGGCATGGGTACATAGACACCCCGGCGGTAATGCCGGTGATAAACCCCAACATCATCACTGTCCCCCTGAAGGAAATAGAGAAGATCGGATTCAGTGCGATCATTACAAACAGCTACATCATCAGGAGAACTGAAAAACTCAGGACGATTGCGCAGGAAAAGGGAATTCACTCACTTCTGAACTTCAGCGGTCCGATAATGACGGATTCCGGCACTTTCCAGGAATACGTGTATGGCGGCGTTGAATTCGGAAACGAAGAGATGGTGGGATTCCAGGAAAGCATAGGCAGCGACATCGTCACGATAAGGGATATTTTCACCAATCCAGACGACAGCTATGAGACTGTCAGTTCTGCGGTGAACGAAACCTATGAAAGGGCCAGAAATTCCAGGGTGCATGAGGAAACATTGCTGGCAGGGACAATTCAGGGTGGAATATACACCGACCTGAGGAAGAGATCTTCCAGGATGATGTCCGGTGTATCGGATTACCTCCCCATCGGTGGCGTAGTCCCCCTGCTCGAAAACTACAGGTATTCGGACCTTGTCAATGTCATTCTGGCATCCAAACTCAACGCCTCAATGAGCCTCCCCATCCACCTTTTCGGCGGAGGCCATCCTATGTTCATCCCGATGGCAGTGCTGCTTGGAGTGGATCTCTTCGACTCCTCCTCCTATGTGAAGTATGCGCGCGGGGGAAGGCTGCTGTATCCGGACGGAACACGTGACCTTGACAGGATATTTGAGTTCCCGCCATGGAGCCCTCTGTGCGATAAGTTCACGGCGGACGAATTGCGGGCGATGGAAGAGGGCAAGAAGACCTACTGGCTTTCCATGCATAACCTGGTCGCGATCTCTAACGAGATCAGGGAGACAAGGGAGAGGATAAGGGAAGGCAACTTGTGGCAATATGCAGAATGGCGTAGCCAGGCGCATCCGTACCTGAGGGATGCATTTCGGGCACTTTCCGGGCATGCCGGGAAAATCGAGAAATTCCAGGAGATTTCAAAGAAAGGTGCGATGTTTTTCCCGGATCAGGTTTCAATGAGTAGCCCATACGTAAGGAGGCTGAAGAAATTCACCGCCAACTATGTTGCCAGGAAATACCCAGTGGTATGCGTATCCGATTCACAGATGAAGAAGAAATCCGCCATGGAAATAACAAGGGCATATGAATCGGGAAGGACAACAATGCTTGTCCCGTGGAATGGAATCCATGCGCCCATAGAGCTGGAAGAGACTTTCCCGGTGCAGCAGTCGATATCGTCCCGGCTATTCGGGATGCACAGGTGCAGGTCCCAGAAGATCGGATCTATACGGGGAAACGGGCAGGAACGCGATTTTGATCTGGAAAAGGTAAGGGCGGTTGCCGATTACCAGTACGGCCCGGGGATAGGTCGCATCCTCTTTCCAGACGGTTCAGAGATACGCAAATCGAAAAAAACCGGAAGAATCAGGACCATCTCTCTCGGAGGGAAGATCACTGCGACCCTGAGGGCAATGGACGGGTTTCTCACCCTCACCATTGACGGGGCCAGGCTGATTGATCCATACTCCAGGAACCTGAGCATAACGGTGACAGACGACAGTGCGGAGTTCAACGCAAAGGGCTTCAACGTGTTCTGCAAATTCGTGGTGAAAGCATCGCCAAGGATAATATCCGGGAATGACACTCTGGTACACGACCGGAATGGAAAACTGGTTGCCGTTGGCAAGGCAGCGCTGCCAGGTTTCGAGATGAGGCAGTTTGACAACGGGATAGCAGTAAACGTTCACAGCGGTTCGGAGGGCCATCATGGAAAGGACACTGACGGATGAACAGAGGGATGCGATACAGAATGACGGAAACACGCTCCTGCTTGCCAATCCCGGTACCGGCAAAACTTTCACCATTGCACAGAAATTCCTTCACCTTGTAAAGGCCGGGACCAAACCGGAAAACATACTGTGCATCACGTTTACCAACAGGGCCAGGGACAGGATGGAGGATGAGATAGTCAGGAATCTCAGGGCAGCAGGAGTGGACTTCGTTCACTCGGATCTGAATGTGCACACTTTCCATTCTTTCGCCATGAAGAGCCTTGGGGACACAGAACTGATAGATGCAAATTTCCTGAGGCTTATAATATTCAGGTATCTCAAGGACAACGCGGCACTCAATTACGAGGACGAATACCTGATATCCGAAATCGTCCCGGGGCTGGAGAACCATATCAGGAAGCTGAAGAGTTTCGGTATTCTGCCGTCCGACATAGATCTCGGTTCCGTGAAGAAAAACCTTCCAGAAAACGTAAATATGGAGAGGACAGACCTCGAATCCTTTGTTGAAACATTCGCCGACATATACCGGGCATATGAGAGGGAAAAGGGAAGGAGGAGGGACTATACCGATCTGCTGATCAGTTTCCTTAAGCTGGAGGAGAAACCAAAATTCGATTACGTGCTGGTAGACGAGCTCCAGGACATGAACAACCTGGAGGCAAGAATAGCAATAGAATGCTCAGGGAAATTCTTCGTGGTGGGTGACAGAAAACAGTCCATTTTCAGTTTTCAGGGAGGCAGCATCTCCAATTTCGGAAAATTCCAGGAGTCTCGGAAATTCATACTTTCCAGAAATCACAGAAGCACCAATGAGATACTGAACTATGCTTCAGAGTACCTGAGAAACGCTGCTAACGACACGAAGTATTCGGAAGAACTGAAGGAACTCAGGAACGAGAATGCACCTCCCGGGGAGCCTGTAAGGATTGTCCACCTGGAGAGCGATGACCCGGTCGAAGGAATAGGCGGCATACTCCAGATTCCGGAAGTCAGCGGTTCAAACAGGATCGCAATTATTTCCAGGAAAAACGAGAGCGTGAGGAAGATATGCAGGCAACTGGACAAGCTCAACATCAAGTATTCCACCTCGCTTTCATCGCATTCAGAGAACGCGAGATCGGAGATCATCGACTTCATTTCCGGACTCATTACAAATGACGGTGATTCAATCTCCAGATGCCTTGTTTCCCCATTTTTCCCGGGTGATCTGAGGGAAATAAGCGCGCTTCTTGAAAAGAAGAGGAATGGTTTCACCTTCAGTGACCTCGAGCAGGCGTTCCCCGGATTCGCCTCGCTGAGGAAAAAGTGCGCAAAGCTGCAGAGCCTCCCATCTATAATGGAGGAATTCATAATCCCAGCTTCGGTCGCTTTCGGGCATGACTACTTTCGCACCGCGGTATCTGTTAACAGTGCACTTATCGAGGCTCTATCCACCCTCAAGGAGATCACCCCCTCCCTGATCATTGAGTACCTGAGGATAAGCTCGTTCGAGGATACCGAGGTAGAACAGGCGAGGATAACGGTCAGTTCGGTCCACAGGGCAAAGGGGCTTGAATTCGAGACCGTGATATACCTGCCAAGCCCAGATAGAAAGAAGCACACACTTAAATTCTACGAAGCCGTTGCAGAGGGCATTCTCAAGAGTCTTGGGTATGATTTCATGGAGGAGATTGAAGACGAGGCAGCGCGAATTGACTTCGTGGCATTTACGAGAGCCGAAAAGTATCTTTACGTGGTTCCGAGGCTAAAGGACTCGGACATTTACTCAAACAGGTTCTCACAGCCAATGAATTGCCCCGATTCAGAGTCCGGGATCACTCGCAGCTTTGAGGAGTACAGCAGGGCCTACACGCTTTTCCTTTCAGGCGCAGTGGAAGAGGCGCGAAAGCTGTTGAACAGGAAATCAAGATGGCTGCTGAATGCAATCAACACACATTTCAATTCCCTCTCAAAGCTTTCATACTCAGCCCTGATGAGTGACAGGCCATTCGACTATCTCAAAACATATATATTAAAAATCCGCGCCAGCTCGAAGGCATTGACAATGGGTTCCAATGTTCATGCCATTGCCCAGAAAATAGCAAACGAGGAACTCATAGAAGTGAAGCCTGAGGATAAGCCTTATGCGGTGAACATTTCCGCAGTTATCAGGACGCTGCAGAGGGAGTTTCCCAATGTGAGCGCTGCAGAAAAATGGATGGAGGTCTCCCTCGACAAGCTGCTTGGGATGGAACCCGACATCACTTTCCGGGGTGCCGCTGACCTCATCCTGAGTAACGGCTCCAAATATCTGATTCTCGACTGGAAGACCTCCAAGAATGAAGGATATTCCAGCGACCATATGGTGCAGCTTGAGGCGTACAGGCGGCTTTACTCCTGCACTACCGGCATACCTGAAAATAACATAGAAGCTGCCATAGGGTATATAGCACTAAGAAATCCAGTGAACAGAGGGAAACCCCCGTCTTTCAAGATTACATTCCAGAAAACTCCGGATAAGCAGCTTGAAAAGCTGAAGAGCAAGATTGGTTCAATCCTGAGTTGGAAGGGCCAGCCATCCTCCTTCATAGATGCCTTAAAGGAGAACCCTGACGAGTCTCACCTCTACGAAGAGCTACTTGCAGAAATATACCGGGAGATGGAATTGCCAGAACAACGTGCAAACCCGGACCAGAAAGAAATAGGTTGAAAACGAATTGTCAGGTGCGTTTGCTTCTGCATAATCGCCGATTGTGAAAATTACAAAATAATGCAGATTACGGATCAATGAGCCTTGGCTGGAATCCTCCGGGTACTGTTATTGAATATCCAATGGTATGCATGAATCAGAAAGTAAGGAGATGCGAGGGATGGGATTTGAACCCACGAACCCCTGCGGGACAGGATCTTAAGTCCTGCACAGTTGGCCAGGCTTTGTTACCCTCGCATAGCTTTGGTAAATACTCAGGCTGTATATTATAAATCCAAAACTCCAATGATCAGGCGAAATATGCAAACGCAGTGGTTTCTGTCTACGGAGCTTAGAGGTATATTTCCTGAAACTTGCCCCGCATTTTGACTTCTTATGATATCGCAACTTCAGGTAACGCTGTTCCAGGAGATAGCAGCAATTTCTCACTTTTCCATATGCCTTGATATGTGTGCGAGATTTCGGATACTGAACATTATTAACGTGAATCCCAATACACACGAATGATGAACAATCCAAACTTCCCGGCTGATGGAGAAGTTGTTGATTTTGAGCTTGAGGAAGAGCCTAAATGGATTACTGTGAATCTGGGCGACGGTTCCATCATTCAGATAAAGATGGAAATCGTCTCAATTATGAAGGGCGGTAACGATCCCAATAATGGTTTACCGCTTTACATGGTTCAGGCAACCAACATAATAAGGGTCAAGAAAGTTCCAAAGGATCTTATTCAGAAGAAAAAGGCAGATGACTCAAAAGGGCAATCGCTTTACCGGTAGGCAAGATTCAATACAGGAACGTGGGACTATAATTTTGCCTTAAGATTCCGCAGTGCCAAGCCATAAATCGAAAGCCAGTCGCGAATAGGTCTCAGAAACAGAAATGAATTCCTGATAATTTAGAAGACCGGCTATGTAATGCCTATCGATACCATCCAATCCCGGACGACAGGCGGATCCAGCCTTTGATAAATATTCTAGAAAAGGTATATAGCCGTTCTCTGATTATATGCTGTCCATGACTGAGCCGGATGAAATAGACAACAGGATAATGGAATTACTTGAGGAGAATTCCAGGGCCTCAAACGTGGAAATTGCCGGGGCAATTGGAATTTCGGAAGGCACCGTCAGGAACAGGATCTCAAGGCTGGTCAAGGATGGATATATCAGCAAATTCACCATGTTGAGGGGTACAACGGGGATATCCGCAATAATTCTGGTGAAGGTGGATCCAA
>JAJYPW010000034.1 GCA_021795055.1 Thermoplasmata archaeon | reverse complement strand
CCCATAGAATTTGTTGGATCTCGGGGTGATGCATATCGGTATCTTGTGATCTTTGAGCCTTGCAAGGTCATCCTTCCTGCAGTAGATCCCGTGCACCACGAGGGAGGGGTGTAGGGAGATCAGGCTGTCGATATCCTCCCTAGTCCTCTCTGAGAAGTGGATGGCGAATGCTTTCCCATGCCTTCTGGCTGTTTCTGACAGTTCTGCGAGGAATTCGAATTCGTGGTCCGATAGGGAACTCATCCCGAAGCCATCGGTGAGGCGGATCATTTCCTTCCCTTCTTCCACTGTGGCCGGTCTTCCCAGGATCTTCAGGTCAATTCCAGTTCCATTGCTGGCCTCCCTGATCATCTTCGCTCCACGAATTCCACCTTCCCTGAAGTCTGCCAGCAGGCCCGTGCCACTTTCCCTCGCAATATTCAGGCTTCTTTTGAGTCCCATCGCTATTTCCTGGTCGTTCGCCTTTTCCAGTTTCCGGTGTTTGAAACCGCCAGGCCCGACGGACTCCTCAAGATCGTTCGGAGGCTCCTCTTGAACAAAGGAGTCTCCAAGGTGGGTATGGCAGTTTGCCAGCACCGGCATGAGGGTGCCCTTGAATTTTGCCTCCACCTCCAGACCCGGGATGATGTGGATTTCTCCATTCTTTTCACGGATGGTTGCACGGATGAACCTGCCTTCAGAATACAGATGGCCCGTGAATACCGGCATTGTCATCCCTTTACCACTCCCAGAGGCCTCATTGATGCCACGGGCCTGGAAAGGCCCGCGCCGATTACCGACCGTATGACATCCTCTATCTCCTTGTAGCTTTCGGGCGCTTCCTCGAGGATTGCCCTGCTGGAGGCAGTTTTAAGCATTACTCCCAACCCCTCGAGTTCTGCGGCAACTTTCGATCTGCTAAGTGATTCCAGTGCCCTGTGTCGTGAGATGGATCTTCCGGCGCCATGGCATGTTGACCCAAATGAAAGAGGGAGGTTTTCCCGCTCGCCAACAAGCACGTAAGACTTTGTGCCCATGCTGCCCGGGACCAGGACCGGATGCCCGGTTCCTATGAATTCCTGCCCGTTTTCCTGCCTTCCTGCCGGGAATGCCCTGGTAGCCCCCTTCCTGTGGACAATCAGCTTCATCCTGCTCCCGTCCACTGAATGCTCCTCCACCCTCGCCAGGTTGTGGGAAATGCTGTAAACAAGCCGCATTTCAACCGGATTGATGTTGAATGATCTTGCAAATACTTTCCTGACCTGGTCAATTATAACCTCCCTGTTCACAAAGGCAAAGTTTGCAGCCCCCTGCATGGCGGCCATATAATCGTCGAAGAACCTTTCGCCCGACCTGGCAAAAACAAGTTGCCTGTCCGGAAGATCCTCAGTGCCGGAGACAAGGAGCTTTTCTATGTAATCCGTTGCAACCTGGTGCCCTAATCCCCTGGATCCCGTGTGAACCATTACCGTTACAGTTCCTTTCGACAGACCGAATGCCTCAGCAGTCTGAAGGTCAAACACCTGATCCACGCCCTGGATTTCCAGGAAATGGTTACCTGCGCCAAGGGTCCCTATCTGCCTGATTCCTCTTGCCCTTGCGCTTTCCGAAATCTTCGATGCGTCAGCGCCTTTGAATGATCCGCTCTCATCCGTGCGCCCTCCGTCCTCAGGATTGCCAATGCCGTTTGCGATGGCCCATTCGATCCCCTCTTCCAGGATGGCGGAAAGCTGCCCGCCTGTGAGGCGGACCCTCCCTTTTGTGCCCACTCCTGAGGGTACGCTGTTGAAGAGGGCGTCAATGACCTCCCTCCTCGATTTCAGGAATTCATCGATTGTAAGAGGTACGCTGACAAGGGAGACCCCGCAGTTTATGTCATATCCCACGCCTCCAGGCGATATTATTCCGTCGTCATAGGCAAAGGCAGCCACGCCGCCAATGGGAAAGCCGTAACCGCTATGTATGTCCGGCATAGCCATTGCCGGCCCCACGATCCCGGGCAGCTTGGAAACGTTGATAAGCTGGGCTATGGATCCATCCTTCCCGGCCCTGTCGACAAGGTCCCGGGAACCGAAGACCAGGGCATCACCGTTCATGCCAGCGCTGATATCCCTGTCTATCCTGTAAATGAAATCGGTTTCCCTCCGGAGTTGAGGATTTCCCACGCTCATGAATTGCTGAAAGCTCTATTATCATTTGCTGAGGTTATCTTTTTAATCTGAAATAGATAAGGAGGCATGGAGATATCTTCCCTGCCTGAGGATCTTAGGTTTGAGATCAGGCTGCAGGTGGCCCTTCTGAGAAATGCAGAGAGGATTCGCGACGTTTCCAGGAACCCGGAAAAGTTCTCCGATTACATTGCCAAGAGAAAGGAGGCTATAACCAACCTTACCGGGAATGAAGCTGAGATACTTTACGAAGGGAAGAAAATCTATCCTTGAGGTCTTTGATGATCAGAAAAAATGCCTTTGATGCCATGCTGCTTGAAATGGGAAAGTCGCTGGAGAAGATAGAGAGGACCCTGCGTATCCTGCAGGTGATTCTGAATTCCCAGCCGATAGGGATATCGAGGCTGTCGGAAGCCACCGGTCTTCCGGATCATGTAGTCAGGTATTCCCTCAGGCTCATGCAGAGAGATGGGATAATCGAGCCTTCAAAGGCAGGAGCGATCGTTTCCCCGGAATTCCTGGACAGGAGATCGGTCCTCATTGACCGGATAAGAAAGATGAGCGAGAGGGTTGATGCACTCAAGACCATGTCCGAGACGCTCCTTTCGGGTCACGTGGAGAGGAAGAGGGTTGCTGAAAAAGAAGATCCTTAAGCCTGATACCCCCCAGGTTTTGATCAGGAAGGGCGAACCCTCTGATGCTTCTGGGGTGATAGGATGCATGCAATCGGTCATGGATGAGGGAATCTATCTCCTGGGTGATTACTACCTCATGACTGAAAGGGCAGAGAAGGAAAGGTTAGGCTCCAGATCTGATCTCACTCTCGTTGCGGATGCAAGCAGGGAGGTTGTCGGTGTGTTGACGCTTCAGAGGGGGGCTTACCGGAAGAACCGGCATACTGCCACACTGGGAATAGCAATAAAAAAGGAGTACAGGGGTGCCGGGCTTGGAAAGAAAATGATCACGGAGGCTCTTTCCTGGGCGAGGGCCGAGGGCATAAAGAAAGTGAATCTTGAGGTCTTCTCCTCTAACCTGAATGCAATTGGCCTATACAAGAACCTTGGCTTTTCCTATGAGGGTGCAAGGAAAAGGCAATTCATGATAAATGATGCCTTTGTTGACGACATGCTGATGTCTGTATGGCTTGACTGATCATGTGTTAAGCCTTTGAATCGTATGCCTCTTGCAACACACCGCTGATCAGAGATCATCATTTTCTGGAGATTTTGTTTTTTTCTCGTCACCCAGGAAAAATTCTGCTATCAGATCCTCTTCCCTGGATCTGCTCAGTTTGGATGAATAGAGCCTGAGTTCCAGGATTATCAGGGGAATAAGTGTAAAAATGTACAGCACTGCGAAGTAATAATCTATAACAGCGGGCTTTGACGTGAAATATGGAAGATAGTACAACACAACGGCAATAAAGTAAAGGAATAGTGACGGGACGGCTAAAAAATCAATTATAATGATGAGTATCCAGAAGGTCCAGCGGGCGAACGGGCCAAACAGGTATCTGTAACGGAGTTCCCTGGGCATTTCCTTAAGGGAGATCTTGTCCAGATCTCTCTTTATCAGCGGCTTCTCAGTTATTGGTATAGATCTCGGCGCCATGCTCTTCCTTTGCCTCTGCCTGGGCGTCGTAATAGTTGTAGTTGTATATCAGGCAGGAGACGAAGTGTCCTCTCTTGACTTCTTTCAGTCTCGGTATATCAGGTTTGATCATGGTGAACCTGATGGCATTTTCACCCTCCGCTCTTTCGACTGACTTTATGGCCTTGAATGCTGTGCCTTTCGCGAGGAAAGTCTCCTTTTCTATCAGCACCTTGATTAATTCCATCGTGTCGTCGCCTGTACCATGACCCTCCTCGAAGACCAAGTCAAGGTAGTTGTTCTCCTCATCTGTCTGGATTTCCTTAATGCCGGTGATAGCCTCTGCCTCCGGATTCCGTACCGGGTCAAGCATTGATTTGATGAATTCCGACATATCCCTGGGAGACCAGCCGCAGTTTGGCATGGCGACAGGGCATCTGGGGTGAAAGTGGCATCCCTGCGGGGGGTCTGCCGGGTTCGGTATCTCCCCTTCCAGAATGGTTCGCTGCACCTTCACTTCTGGATCCGGAATAGGTATTGCTGAAAGCAATGCCTTGGTGTACGGGTGAAGCATCTCGTTGAAAAGCTCCTCAGTCGTGGTGAGTTCCACCACCTTGCCGAGATACATGACTGCGACCCTGTCTGACATCATCCTTATCACGTTCAGGTGATGTGAAATGAACAGGTAAGAGAGACCCATTCTGTTCTGCAGATCCCTGAGTATGTTCAGGATCTGGGCCTGAACGGAGACGTCCAGCGCCGAAGTGGGTTCGTCCAGCACAAGCAGTTTCGGTTCTATTGATATGGCCCTGGCAATACCTATTCTCTGTCTCTGCCCGCCGCTGAATTCATGGGGAAATCTGTATAGGTGATCTTCTGACAGGCCGATTTCCTCGATGATCTTTTTTTCTCGTTTCAGGATCTCTAAACTGCTGAGCTTGAGCAGTACAGCCATGGGTTCTCCTATGATCTGTCTGACAATCTTACGTGGGTCTAGCGAGCTGAAAGGATCCTGAAATACGGGCTGCATGAATCGTCTTATCTTTCTCAGGTCCCTCTGCTTTAGTCTCAAGAGCGAATATTTCTTCCTGAACTTGGAAATTTCCCCAAGGAGATTCTTGAGTTCGGCATCGGTATCCTCATCTGCGCCTGCGTTCAGTTTCTCATCAACTTTCTCCTCAAGTTCGATTATATGGAGCATTTCTTCCCTCGGGATGTTGAAGTAAACATCACCGTCGGTAGCCGGGATCAGCCTCAGGACTGTTCTGCCCAGAGTTGTCTTTCCACACCCGGTTTCACCCACAATCCCGAGAGATTCGCCCTCCCTCAGGTAGAATGTGACGTCGTCCAGTGCCTTGACGTATCCCTTGACCCCACCCATGCCTCCGTATATCGGAAAATATTTTTTCAGGCCATGGACGTACATCAGGACATTTTCGTCAGCCGATATTTTAGTAGTCATGGTACATCCTCCTCAACTTCCTCTTCAACCTCATCTGAATAGAGGAAGCATGCTGCCTTGTGATTCTTTTCTATCTCAACCAGTTTCGGTTTCTTCTCGGAACATATATCCATCTTAAATTTGCACCTCGGGTGGAATCTGCATCCGGAAGGGGGATAGATGAGGTTTGGAACGCTCCCGGGTATTGATTCCAGTCTTGCTGATTTCTCGTATCGCCTCTCAGCCTTGGGGATGGCGTTCATCAGGCCGGTGGTGTATGGATGCTTTGCATTGTAGAATATCTCCTTCACGGGCGCCTCTTCTACCAGGTTGCCCCCGTAAATAACGCCGACGCGATCGCACATTTCCGCTATGACCGCAAGATCGTGCGTTATGAAAAGTATGGAGGTGTTGTAGGTCTTGTTCACCTCTTTCATCAGATCCAGTATCTGCGCCTGGGTGGTCACGTCAAGTGCAGTGGTTGGTTCGTCCGCTATCAGGATCTTTGGATTCGATGAGAAAGCCATCGCAATCATGCACCTCTGTAGCATTCCTCCGCTGAGTTCATGAGGATAGGCGTCCATTACCCTCTCCGGGCCGGCGATATTCACTTCAGTCAAAAGTTCAAGAACCCTTCCATCTGCATATTCCTCAAACGGCCTGTCCATGAACCTCTTCAGGAATAACCTTTTCAGTATGAATACAAGATAATCGGATCGGATCTGCGACTTTATCTGATAGATTTGTTTCCTGACCTCATCCATTAGCACTTCGTCTTCCTGCTTTTCAGCCTCAATCAGCTTCAGATATAGGTCATGCTCCCTATCCTTCAAAAGGAAGTAATTCCTTGCCTGTTCCAGCTCTTCAAGGTTGAGTTCTGCTTTCTTTGTCGAAACCAGCGCAAGACTTTCCTTCATTATGAATTCCCTGTCAGTGGAATTTTCATACAGATCAGTGAATGGCTTTGCAAGATCAGGGATAGCATACTGGCTGCACATCCTAGCTATTAGCTTTTTTCTGGTCTGGTTGTCCGGCTGTGCCATCAGCGTGTCAACCATCTTGGTGATGTCGTCTTCATTAAGCGTTTCCCTCTTGATGATGGAGTTGGCAATTTCGACCCTGCTGTGGAGCAGTATGGCTTCCTTGATCTGCTCCCCGATTGTCATAACCGGGTTGAGGGAGAGGAAAGGCTCCTGAAAGATCATTGAAACCTTGTCTCCCCTGATGCCCGACATTATGTAGTTGTGTCTCTTGATCAGACGCTTCCGACGCCTTATCCTGACATCGTCGGGGCTCCTCACCTTGATGGTGACCAGCCTTTCAAGATCGTTCAGAATGTTGTATCCATTTATGAAAATCTTTCCCCTTATTATGCGCCCTGGCGGGTCGGGTATGAGATCCATTGCGGCGGTTGCTGTCACGCTCTTCCCGCTCCCGCTCTCCCCGACGAGGCCGTATGACTCTCCTTCCTCTATGTAAAAAGAGAGGTTGTCGATGGCTTTCACTATGCCTTTGCTGGTAAAGAACCTCACCTTGAGGTTCTCAACGTTCAGTTGTTTTTCTTCTTTTCCTGTCTGTATGCTCTGTTCCATTACGTTTTTCACTTCCTGAGTTTTGGATCAAGCGCATCTCTAAGCCCGTCTCCAAAGAGGTTAATGGAGACTGTGAAGATAAGCAGGAATATGCCCGGAATCACGATGGGCCACCATATTATCGTAGTTCCCAGTATCTTGTTTGTAGACCATGAGAGCATGAAAACCTCGCCGTTGCTTATCAGTCCGCCAAGTTCCGGGAATGTAAGAGCCCCATTGGGGAAAAAGCCCCCAACGCCAAGGAAAGAAAGGGTCGCAAATATCAATATGACAGATCCCAGATCCAGCGATATCTGCACGAATACTGGCGAAAGCACATTGGGGAAAACATGGTAGAAGATATTCCTTATCTTCGATGATCCGGCAGCCGTAGCAGCTTCAACATAGTTCAATGACTTTGTCGAGAGAGCCAGACTCCTCGTAAGCCTTGCATAAATGGGCCACCAGACTACTATCAATGCGATAAGCATAGCATCTAATGAGCTGTGAAGCGGTCCCGTGAATGCCACGGTAAACGCTATCACTATGATCAGGAAAGGTATGCTGAAGAAGATGTCCGTGATCCTCATCATCAATTCGTCCGCCCACCTTCCCAGATATCCCGCAGTCACGCCGACGATTGATCCGACCGTCGCACCTATGGCCACTATGAGAAATGAATAACCGAGATCGAATTTCAGTGAAGCAAACATTGCAGGTAGGAGCGGATAGTTGAAGATGGTCCCTCCAAACCAATATATGAAACCGTGACTGAACCCCGGTGCGAATGGTGAGGGGTAGGTCTGCTGGGTGGTCGCGTACTGGGAAGCATAGGTGCCTATGTTGGTATATGTCGCAGCAGGTATCCCGAACAGTGCAGGATCGAAGATATCAATCATGGTTATTCCAACATATATCAGAACAATTATCAGCCCTGCGACTGCGGACTTGTAGAACAGGAAACTCTTCAACGTTGCAGTGAACTGTTCGACTCTGGGGCTATACCTCTTGCCTGCTTGCAGGCCTGTCTGTTCTAATCCTACTTCTTCAACCAAACTTGATCACCTTCAGTACCTTATCCTCGGATCGAGGAATGCATAAACAACGTCCACTAACAAATTTGTAATCATTAATATGAGCCCAAACACAAAGGTGAGCGCCAGTATCCCCCATACCTGAACGCCCAGTGCAAAATTCACCGCCAGATATCCGATGCCAAGATAGTTGAAAACAATTTCAACTGTCACCACACCACCCAGTAGGCCGGATATCAGCAATCCCAGCACAGTCACCGTAGGCAGGAGGGCATTCTTTCTGATGTGTTTCTTTATCACCAGCCTTTCCGGAACTCCCTTTGCCCTGGCTGTCTTGATGAATTCCTGTCCGGCGGCGTCGACCATACCGGCACGGATAAATCTCAGTATGCCGGCAAGGATGCCGTATGTAATCGTGACGACTGGAAGCACGAGGTGGGCGACAGCGCTGACGAAAAGACTCAGGTTCCCGGCAAGCAGGGAATCTATGAGAAGAATGTGTGTCGGGTCGCTTAGGCCAAAATTCCCTATGATAGAG
>JAJYPW010000033.1 GCA_021795055.1 Thermoplasmata archaeon | reverse complement strand
GTGATACCAGTAGGATGTTCTCAACCGGTGCTTCAACAGCCATTACTGGATGGAGAAGTGCTGTTCCGCCTTGTCTGAGTTCTTCTCCACCATGCTGTCATCAAGGTACAGGAACACCTCCTTCCTGTGGCTTTTCACGAAGGCAAGGAATCCTGCCATGATCCTGTCACCGCCATAGAGGCTGTCGATCTTCTCCAGCATTATTTCAACAATCTCCTTCTCGCTCATGCCCTCAGTGAGCTTCATGACCGCATCCCTGTTCTTTCCGGGCTTCTTCAGGTTTGTTTCATTCTGGAAAAACATGTACCTGGCCAGCCTCTTTGCCATGTCCAGGTGCTCTTCCATCTTTGCGTCTTTTATCCAGTGTGGCAAATCCTTCTCGTTGTGAAAGAGGCATCTCCGCCTCCTTATTTGTATATTGAGGCCTGACGATACTGTTTTCAGTACGGAATCGTAGTGGTACCCGTCTGTTGTGATGCTCACATGATCAGGGATGCTGAACCTGGAGAGCGCCTCAACAAAGAAGTTTACAGGCGTCCCTTGTGTGAGATCGCCCATTATCCCCTCCACAAAGTCTCCTGTCTTTGAATCCTTCAGGAGTGCCCTGTACTTTTCAATTCCGTCAATGTGTGCATACTGCTCGTCATACACGAAATATCCGGATGATTCCATCATTCCTGACCGTGATGGCGGTACATATTTCCTGATTTCGGTTCCGCAGCACGAATCGGGGAGAAATCAACTAGATCCCTACAATGTCCCACCCTAGTAAGTTTAATATTGAAGGACATATATACCTCAGATGCGCGTTCCGATAGAATCGGATTCTTCAGGCGTGGAATATCCTGTCTCCCGGGAACTTGAACTTGCAAGGGATCTCAACAGGTCAAGCGCAAAAACACAGTTGGCGAAGGAGAAGTCGGAGAACAAGAGGTTGAGAGAGGAACTTGACCTGCTAAGGGATAAGATGCTTCGGGCTCTTGCCGACAGTGACAATCTCATGAAGGCAAGGGAGAAGGAGCTGGCCTCGGAAAGAAAAAGGCTAAACAAAGCAATTATGATGGATCTCCTGCAGACCCTGGATGCGATGGATGCCGCAATGAAGGCTACAGAGAATGCCTCCGTGCGGGCCCTCAGAGATCAGCTACTTTCTGTCCTTTCCAGGCACGGTCTCAAGGAAATTGAGGCAAAGGGAAAAAAATATGATCCATTTCTGCATGAGGTGCTGGGCGTATCTCAGGAAGGGGATGAAGGTACCGTAACTGAAGAAATTCAGAAAGGATACATGCTTGGAGACGAGGTACTGCGCACTTCAAAGGTAATAGTTACGAAAAGGTGATAAAAGGTGTCGAAAATAATCGGGATTGATCTGGGAACTAGTAATTCAGCGGCTGCAGTGGTTCTGGGCGGGAAGCCCACAATGATTCCAAGCTCCGAAGGCGTCTCTATAGGGGGAAAATCCTTTCCAAGTTACGTAGCCTTCACAAAAGAGGGGGACCTGCTGGTCGGCGAGCCTGCAAGGAGGCAGGCGCTTCTTAACCCTGAGGGCACGATAATTGCAGCAAAGAGGAAAATGGGTACTGATTACAAATTCCATGCGTTTGGCAAGGAATACACGCCACAGCAGATATCCGCTTTCATACTGCAGAAGATAAAGAAGGATGCTGAAGCTTTTCTTGGAGAGCCTGTGACCCAGGCGGTGATTACAGTGCCTGCCTATTTCAATGACAACCAGAGACAGGCCACAAAGGATGCTGGGCAGATCGCCGGGCTGGAAGTGAAGAGGATCATAAATGAGCCCACTGCTGCCTCTCTAGCGTATGGAATTGACAAGCTGAACCAGTCTCAGAAGATCCTTGTCTTCGACCTTGGCGGTGGAACGCTTGACGTCACAATCATGGATTTTGGTGACGGCGTATTCGAGGTTGTTTCCACATCTGGTGACACCCAGCTAGGCGGAACCGACATGGATGAGACGATCATCAAGTACCTCATTGCCAAGTTCAAGGAGAAGGAGGGCATCGACCTGCAATCTGACAAGAACGCCTACGTGCGACTCAAGGATGCCGCAGAGAAGGCAAAGATAGAGCTTTCCTCAACTCTGTCGACAGAAATAAACATACCATATATTGCAAATACTCCATTGGGCCCAAAGCATCTGCAGATGGCGTTCACCAGATCGGATCTTGAGAAGCTGATTGCCCCCATAGTGGAGAGGGCAAGGGCGCCAATAGAAAACGCGATGAGCGCGGGCAAATTGTCCAAGTCGGACCTGACAAGGGTAATTCTTGTTGGAGGCCCGACAAGAATGCCCTACGTGAGGAAATTTGTTGAGGATTACTTCGGCAGGAAGATCGAGGGGGGAGTGGATCCCATGGAGTGTGTTGCAGTCGGCGCAGCATTGCAGGGGGCAGTCCTTTCAGGGGACATAAAGGATGTGGTGCTTCTGGATGTCACCCCGCTGACTCTTGGTATTGAAACACTGGGTGGGGTTTCCACCCCCATAATTCCGGCAAACACCACCATACCCACCAGCAAATCACAGGTGTTCACGACTGCGGCAGACATGCAGACTGCAGTAACAATTCACATCGTGCAGGGTGAAAGACCAATGGCTGCCGATAACGTATCGCTAGGCATGTTCAACCTTGGGGGGATACCGCCTGCTCCGAGGGGAATCCCGCAGATAGAGGTGACCTTCGATATCGATGCCAATGGCATACTTAACGTGACTGCACATGACAAGGGTTCCGGGAAGAAACAGAGCATATCAATAACGGCTTCAAACAAGCTCAGCAAGGAAGAAGTAGAGAAGATGAAGAAGCAGGCTCAGGAATTTGCGGAAGAAGACAAAAAGAAGAAGGAAAACATAGAGATAGTGAATAACGCAGAGACACTGATTTATACGGTGGAGAAGACTCTGAGCGATGCCGGCGACAAGATCGACAAGCAGGCGAAGGATGATGTTCAGAAGGTCATAGCAGATCTGAAGAAGTCTGTAGCAGAGAAGAATTATGATGAGATCAAGGCGAAGCAGGAAGAACTCTCAAAGAAGATACAGGAGATCGGGGCAAAACTGTACCAGACTTCGGCCGACGCCACTCCACACACTGATGCTGGAACAGGGGGTAACCAGGAGGGCACCGGTGAGACCGTCGAAGGAAATGACCAGCAGTAGGGCCGGTGATTGATGGCCAAGGATTATTACAAAATCTTGGGCGTTGATAGAGACGCATCTGCAGAGGAGGTGAAAAAGGCTTTCAGGCAACTGGCCAGAAAGTATCATCCCGATGCAAACCCTGAAAACAAGAAGGAAGCCGAGGAAAAATTCAAGGAGATTAGCGAGGCTTACGAGGTGCTCTCCGATCCGCAAAAGAAATCTATGTATGACAGGACCGGGCAGGTAAACTTCGGAGGAGACGGATCCAATTTCAGGTGGGAGGATTTTACCCACTTTACAGACTTCGAGGATATTTTTAGCAGGATTTTCGGATCATTTGGCAATGGATCCATGTTCACAAGTGCCAGGAACGAGGGGCCGGATCTTGATCTGGCAGTCCGTGTCAGGATAGATCTGGAAGACGCCTATTACGGCAGGAAACAGAATATAAAATACAGGAGAAATGTCCCCTGCACCGCCTGCAACGGTACGGGTTCAAAAGACGGCGCGCTGATCACCTGCAGCACATGCGGAGGGACAGGGCAGGAACGCGTTGTCCAGGGCCAGGGATTTTTCAATATGGTGACAATAATCACCTGTCGAACTTGCGGAGGCAGGGGAAAGATCCCAAGGGTAGTCTGCCCGGTCTGCCACGGGGTTGGATCCGTTTCGGCAACAGAAAGCCTGGAGATACAGATACCCAGGGGTGCAGTGAACAACCTCAAGATAAGGTTCAAGGGGCGCGGCCAGTCACTCTATGGGAGAACCGGAGACCTTTTTGTGGTGCTGCAGATTGAGAATGGCTCAAACCTGGAACGGGACGGTGACGACATCATTGTTGAGGAAACGCTCTCCTTCCCGGATGTCGCTCTTGGTGCGGAGAGGGACGTGAAGATATTCAACGAAAGCGTACACCTGAAAGTGCCGCCGGGAACCCAGCCAGGTGATGTGGTGAAGGTTAAGGGTGCAGGTTTCCCCAGGTTCAAGGGTTCGGGAAACGGCGATCTCCTGGTAAAGGTAAGGGTGGAGGTTCCAAAGCATCTGTCCTCTTCCCAGAAAGAACTCCTTGAACAGTTGAAAGGAGACCTCGATAAGAAGCGGTTCTGGCAGAAGTAGGGAAATTATTATTAACTATGGTCCGGTTAAAGTTCCGTGAAAGTACTGCTTGCCTACGATGGGACGCCTCCTGCAAAATGCGCCTTGAAATTCATGTCCGGCTTCTTCAGTGCCATTGACAAACTCGTGATACTGTACGTTATCCCGCCCGTGATAGGATCCTCTGTCGCCTTCGATTCGTTCGTACCGTCATCCGTGTACCAGAACCAGACCGAGGTCGCGAACGGGATACTGGAAATGGCCAAAAAGCAGGCCGAGGAATACAATATCAGGGCCGATTACATGACCGCGGATTCAGCCGGCGATCTTGTTTCCAGGATCATCTACAAAGTGGCGAAGGATAACACGATAGATGTTATCGTGACAGGAACAAGGAGATTGAAGGGCCTGAGCAAGGTGATCCTTGGTTCAGTGAGTTCTGAGCTTATTTCAATTTCCGATATACCGGTTCTCACGGTTCCAAGAACGGATGACTGAAACCGTTTTATATGCTGCCGGAATCCACCCCGGCAAATGGGTAGCATAAGACCTTCCAATGTGAAGCGTATCGCTGAGATGCTGGTTAACAAGAATCCCACCCTGTTCAACAATGATTTTCACCACAACAGGGAAATAATCAAGAGAGCTGGCAAGGAAATGACAAAGAAGACCCTCAATGCAGTGTCCGGATATGTTACCAGGTTCGTGATAAAGAAGGAGAGCAGGCTCAAGAAAGAGATGGAAGATTTCGCACCTGCCGAAGAAAATTCCTGATCCTCCCAAAAAGCATTAAATTGTTTCCGGCAATCCGAATGAGCCATGACTCATTCATACATCATTTCTGCGGTACGCACCCCAATCGGCAAATTTGGCAAATCGCTCAGCAGGCTTAAAGCCACAGAGCTTGGCGGTGTCGCGATCAAGGCCGCGATTGAACGTGCTTCACTGGACCCAGCCAGAGTGGAGGAGGTAATCTATGGTAATGTCATTCAGGCGGGTAACGGACAGAACCCTGCAGGACAGGCCAGCACACTGGCAGGGTTGAAAGACACTGTTGTCAAATATACCGTAAATACCGTGTGCGCTTCCGGAATGCTTGCTGTCGAAAACGCGGACAGGGAAATAGCTCTGGGGGAGAAGGATATAATAGTGGCCGGCGGAATGGAAAGCATGAGCAATGCTCCGCTATTGCTTCCGCCTGATCTGAGATGGGGGCCAAAGCAGCTTCTTTTCAAGAATTTCAAGCTTGACGACTCCATGCTCAGGGATGGGCTCATGGATGCATTTTACTTTGAGCATATGGGTGCATCTGCAGAGCTTACCGCAAGAAAGTATTCCATCACAAGGGAAATGGTGGATGCATTTGCAGTCAGGAGCCAGAACCTGGCAATAAAGGCCTACGAATCTGGTGCATTCGACAGGGAAATAGTGAAAATGGACTCCCTTGGAAAAGACGAGGGATTGAGAAGCACGACGATGCAGGACCTCGCAAAGCTGCAGCCGGCTTTTGACAGAAACGGGATACTTACCGCCGGCAATTCCTCCCAGCTTTCCGACGGTGCCTCGGCGCTTGTGCTTGCCTCGGAAAAGGCGGTGAACGAACTCGGACTCAAGCCTATTGCCAGGATCGAAGGATACTCGCAGGCTTCATTGAATTCGAGGGATTATGTGGAAGCCCCAATGCCGGCAACCAGGAATCTGCTTGAACGTCTCGGAAGGAAAATATCAGACTATGATCTTGTTGAGCACAATGAAGCATTTTCTGTCGCCTCAATTGTGGTGCAGAAGGAACTAGGCATTGAAGACTCCAGATTTAACGTGCATGGAGGCGCAATCGCACTGGGGCATCCTCTTGGGAACAGCGGATCAAGGATTATCGTAACACTTATTAATGCGCTGCAGTTGAAAGGCGGCAAATATGGTCTCGCAACCCTCTGCCACGGCGGAGGAGGCGCACATTCAATTTCAGTCGAGATGATGTGATCCTCCCTTCCCTAATGAGTTAGGAGAGAGTAAGATGTCAGAAATCATAAAAGTCGAGAACCTAACAAAAAGGTACGGTACGCTTGAAGCCGTAAGGGGTATCTCCTTTCATGTCAATGCCGGTGAAGTCTTCAGCCTGCTTGGACCAAACGGTGCCGGCAAAACGACCACGGTGGAGATCCTGGAAGGCGTCAGGAAGAGAACCTCAGGACATGTTGCCGTACTCGGTTATGATCCTGAAAAAATAGACGAGACATTCCGGAAGCGGGTAGGGGTCCTCCCCCAGGACTTCAACTTCCTGCAGAGGATTACGCCGCTTGAAGCCCTAGAGTTCTTCATCGGTTCCTTGGAGAGCCGCATGGATCCCGTTGAACTGCTCAAGACTGTAGATCTCGTTGACAGGAAGGACGTCTATTTTTCAAAGCTGTCCGGAGGACAAAAGCAGAAGCTTGGAATTGCAATTGCGCTTAGCAACGATGCAGAGCTTATCTTCCTGGACGAGCCCACTGCAGGACTCGACCCGATTTCCAGGAAGTCAATTCAGCAGGTGATGAGAAACCTCAGGTCGCTTGGAAAGACCATCTTCCTCACCACCCATTATCTGGAAGAGGCTGAGAAGCTGGCAGATCGCGTTGCCATAGTCAATCACGGGATCATAGTCGATGAGGGGACGCCGGAGGAGCTTGTGCAGAAAAACAAGACCCATGACACGCTGGTGGTGTCCCTGGCCAGGGACCATGCCACGGAAACTGCGCTGCCAAAGGGGCTGGTCATGAAATCACCAGGCGTATACGAAATGCCAGTCACGAGCAACGATGACCTTTTCTCGGTACTGGATTCTATTGCAAAGAGCAGGATTCCAGTCGACAACATATACCTGAAGCGGGAAAACCTCGAGGATGTCTTCATGAGGGTTGTGGGGGTTGAACCTGATGAATCTTAAACGAATATTGCTTTATTTCAGGCTTCACACCAAGCTATTTTTCAGGACCAGAAGCGGTCCTTTCTTCCTGATAATATTTCCCGTCATCCTGATGCTCCTTTTCGGTTCCATATTCGGCTCCGGAGGCATAGGAAAGACCTCCATTGCCGTTCAGAACGATGGACCGGATTCCCCGTACATTCAGGGTTCTCTTGCGGCTTTCAACGCATCCGGATTATTCAGCGTTTCTCTTGTTCCAGCAGGTGAAAACATCACCTCGTACATGAAGGCGAATTCAATAGACATTGGGGTTGTGTTTCCCGCGAATTTTACCTCAAGCATCAGCAACAGGTCAGCTGTCGTGCAGTATTATTCGGAGCCGGGGGATCAGACTGCATCAACACTGCAACCGGTGATACTCAACCTTATTCTCACCGGGACAGGCTCTACCACCGCAACAGTATACACGCAGGAGGTTTCAGTTTCAGGGCTCGGGAAGGCTGTTGACTACTACATTCCTGCCCTTCTGGGCTACACCATAATCAACGGTATCTTCTCGATGGTTTATGAGGTTCCTAACTACCGCAAAGACAGGATATTCCGGCAGCTTTCTTTCGCAAATCTGTCCAAGCCGGAATGGCTTGCCGCCACAACGCTTTTCTACGCGGTCACGACGCTGATTTCCGACGTGATCATTTTCGGCATAGGGGTCTCTGTTTTCAACGTATCCCTCCAGGTTTCCATTCCTGGAATCCTGCTGTCCGTGGTGGTTATTCTCTCCGGGTTGCTGCTTTTCACCGCCATAGGATTACTCGCCGGCCTCTATACCAAGGATGAGGAGAGCGCATCGCTGGTGGCAAATACAATATTCTTCCCAATGCTGTTCCTTTCTGGAGTCTTCTACCCGATATCCGTGCTGCCATCCTATCTCCAGACTGTGGCGTATGCCCTCCCGCTGACATACTTCAACCTTGCATTGAAGGACATACTGCTCTACAACGCCTTCTCCCAGGTCCTTCTGGAGATCGTGTTCATGGTGCTGGCCGGCATTGGGCTTTTCGCATTTTCTTCATTCCTGGCAACCAGGAAACAGGATGAATGATTTTTTACTGTTGGGGTGATCTCCTGTCATGGCAGATACTTCAACAAACATATCCAGCGAGGAGAGAGACGGGATAAGAATCATTACCATAAGAAAGGAAAACAAGCTGAACCCGCTTGACGTCCAGACACTG
>JAJYPW010000032.1 GCA_021795055.1 Thermoplasmata archaeon | reverse complement strand
AGAATACACCAGAAAATCAGGGACATGCGTACGGATTTCAATCACAGGGTATCAACAGCGATAGCCAAGCATTATGGTACAGTTGTGATCGAAGACTTAAACATACAGGACATGCAGCGAAATCATCACCTGGCGAAGAGCATATCCGATCAGGGATGGTACCGGTTCAAGCAGATGCTCACATACAAGATGGAGTGGAGAAAAGCAGAACTGATTGAGATAGGAAGGTTTGAACCATCATCAAAAATGTGTTCAAAATGCGGAAGCATCAGTTTTGATCTGAAACTCTCAGATCGCATATATCACTGCAATGCCTGCGGTCTCACAATGGATCGGGATGTGAATGCGGCAATCAACATCCGGAATATAGGGATGATAAAAGTAGGGAAGGGCATTCCCGAATTCACGCCTGTGGAAAGTGCTACAGCGGCGGAACTCTCAAAAGGGGGTCTACGAGTTGCCACTCCATGAAGCAGGAACCGGTTCCGAAAGGAACCCCACGAATTTATTCGTGGGAGGATGTCAGATGGCGCAGTTCCGTCAACATCGAGCCTGAAGGCTATTGTGGAAGACATGACGGCATTCCCGTTTGGCATCTTGGCAGTGTACATCTGGTAGAACCTTTCCTCCTCCTCATCCCTGTTCCAGAAATTCAGGTACTTCAGCGTTGCCTCCAACGGTTTTTCCTTCTCAAAGCTCAGGACAAGCATGTTTATCGCGGACATCATTCTCAGCTTCAATTCGTACTCAGCCTTCGCGAGATCGCCATCGTTGGATGAGACAATCTCCAGTGCCACCTCGCTGTCCACCTTACCGGGGTACTGGCCTTTAAGGCTGCCGTTGTGCGCAAGGAAGACCACCCTGCTGCTGCCGTAGTGCGAAAACGGATGGGAATACACCTGTGATCCCACCGGGCTGTTTTTTGACGCCTTCCGCGCATGGAAAATCGCCAGGAATTTTCCCACAATATCGGGGATGCGAAAGCTGTCCTTATAAACGGGCGAGCTGGAACGGTAGTGGAACAACCCGTTCCCTGAAAGAATGACGTACCCCCACCCGTCCGGGTGCTGCCTTATCTTGCCTGAGAGGAATCATCATTGTATGCGGAAACTTTGAGGGCTTCAAAGAGCACTTCAAGGTCTTCCCTGCCGGCACCCGTATAGCCAAACATCCTGCACATTTCTATCCACCCGATTCCATGCGCCTAATATATCTCACGCCCGTTTCGGACACCAGGGTCATGAAACCGGGGAAGAGGGCCACAGGCTCTACCCCATGAGTATCCCGCTGGCAGTGCCAACGCGGAAGGGAATCACAAAAGCCTTCTTGAGCCCGCTGGGAAGGACTGAATAGCGGGCCTCTTTCGTCCTGAGGTACATAAATTCCGGTACGGTGTTCAGCAGGATCAGGCTTATGCTGGCAGAAACCAGGATGATACGTGGGGTTATGGTAAAAGCGAAGAGGAACCTGTCAAAATCCAGCATTGACATATCCAACTCACCATGCTTTCAGGGCATTCTTCCTGCCGGCTAAGGAACCCATGATTTGCTTAACAGGCAAGGCGGTGACATGTGAGCGCAATCAATTCAATACGAACGGCAGACAGGGAGTCCAGGAACATGCTGCAGGTTGCCGGCAACGCCACGCTCAAAACACAGACCGTGCCATTGAAATCAGCATCCTTTTTACCGAGAACTGGATCAAGCACCATTGGGAAGCCTTTCCTTCAGGTCAATAGCAAGCGGCAGCGGTGGAAACTGTTCAATCGTCACAGACGGTGAGTTCATGGCTGTGTTTGATTTTGGGATTTCCGTCAGGAAATTCCGGTCTTTCCTGGATGAAACAGGGCTGGAGCCGGAATACATCTCGCTTTTCATATCCCATGAACATTCTGATCATGCAGGGAACGTACTGCCATTCTCCAGGAAGATATCTGGCGACATTTATGCCAGGCCACTTACGCTCAAAGCCATAGGCGTAAAGGGATACCCTGTGGACGAGACCGTCGTCTTCGGGAATTTCAGCATCACAACGGTGAACGTTTCCCACGATGCCGTCGATCCGGTTGCCTTCGTGATCGAAAGCTCCGGGAGGAAAATTTCCATAGTTTCCGATCTCGGGCAGCCTTCCCCGGCGCTTATGGAGAGGATAAGGAATTCCGATATTCTCGCGATTGAGGCAAACCACGATATCGGGATGCTTCAGAACGGCAGCTATCCCGATCCGCTCAAGCGAAGGATCAGGGGCGGGAAGGGGCATCTCTCGAACATCCAGTGCGGAGAGATATCCGCTGCTGTCGCAGGGGATTCCACCAGGCTTGTCCTGCTGCACCTTAGCAGGGAGAACAACACCCCCCAGATTGCCAGAAAGACTGTCGGCCTTTACATGAAGATGGAAGGTAAGGATTCCAATCCCATAATTTGCGCCACCCAGGAGAATGGAACGGATTTCTTCTCCATACCTTGAGCAATGACGCCGGCATGGTTGCCGCAAATCTTAACCTGAGAATAGGTTATTACCACTGCTCACATCACAAAACAGCATAGCCCTGTGGTGTAGTGGCCAAGCATTTCGGACTTTGGATCCGACGACGGCAGTTCGAATCTGCCCGGGGCTGTCAGGGCATCTGCATGATCAGGATAGTGGGGAGGGAAACCCGCAGGATTGACAATTCACCCGGCTCAGACATAGCGGCCATCGCAAAGATCAACGGGCTCTCCGGCGAAAGATATATTGCGATCCTCAACGGCAAACCCGTAACATGGGAGCACAGGATAGGTGAAACGGACGACCTCGCGTTTGTCGAGGTGTTTTCCGGCGGATAATCATTGATTCCCGGACCCGTTTCCGCCTTCGAGCGATATCCTGGCACATACCACCAACGCGATCGGATCGCAGGCATCCAATAGCATAATCTAACCGTATTGCTTCAGTATATTGCATGATGGAAGCAAGACGGGCGAGCAGGGTGTTCGTCCTTTATGGAGAGCCCGTTTCCTATGATACAGAATCCGGTTCACTGGCCTCCCTTGAGCGCATGGCGGGTGGGAGGATAAAGGGGGATGCGTGGGACGGATACATCGATTTCAGCGAGCCCGAGGATCCGGATACAGCGAAAATGGTGAACAGCGGAAACACAGGTGTGGGCGAGATCAGCTATGATCCCGGTCTCAGGTTTTCAAGATCAGTAGGAAAATCATCCATGGAGATAGCAATGCTATCCGAGAACCGAATACCCGGCATTGCAGATGCAGTGCTGTTTCCAAGGGAAAATGAGGCCGCCGGCATGATGCGCAGTCTCCGGGGCCTCGGCATCAGGGCTTCCATATACGGAGGGGGCACATCCGTCACCGGAGGGCTTTCCCCTGGCAGCGGGAAGCACTTTGTGAGCATTGACGTATCCCACCTGAAGTCATTCAGCATGCATGGCAGGATCGCGGTTGTCGGAGGCGGAATGACCGGGTTCGACGCCGAGAGCGAGGCGGAAAAGCTTGGCCTGACCCTGGGCTTTTTCCCGGAATCCTTCATGCATTCAACCGTGGGCGGCTGGGCATCCTCCATGGCATCAGGGCAGGAGTCAAACCGCTACGGCGACATTGAGGACATAGTGCTGGGCGTCGAACTGGTGCGATCCGACGGTACCATAACGGATCCGGTGACGCCGAGATCTTCCACGGGAATAACCGCCAGGAGCATCGCCCTTGGAAGCGAAGGGAGGAACGGCATAATCTCGAAGGTTTACATGAAGACCAGCAGGAAGCCTGCCAGAAGGAAACATGCGTCATTCATTTACAGGAGTTTCCATGATGCAATAGACTCGCTCAGCGAGCTGGAATCGTTCCCGGACGTGCTCAGGGTATCCGACTCACTGGAGACGGAGCTTGCACTGTCAGAGGCAGGCAACGGGCTGCTGAAGAGGGTGCTGGAAAGGTACCTGAACCTGAGGGGCTTCAGCAAAGGCTGCATTGCAATAGTGATCGACAGCGGCGATTCCTACAGGCAGATCGACGACAGGGCCGCAAGGATCGTTTCAGCGCCGGCAAAGATATGGGAAAGGACCAGGTATGAAAGACCGCTGATCGCCAACCTCCTCTGGAAATCCGGCCTGGTAGTGGACACTCTGGAGACCTCTGTCTCATGGGAAAAAGCCAATGACCTGTATGAAGGCGTGAACAGCGAATTCAGGGAAATACTCTCCTCGGAAGGGATCAGCGGGATCATAATGTCTCACATGTCCCATCAGTACAGGGAGGGGTGCTGCCTCTACTTCACCTTCATACTCAACACCGCGAAGAGGACGGAACATCTCAAGCTTGCCAGGGACCGCATAATTTCCAGTTTCCTGAGAAATGGGGGTTCAATTTCCCATCACCATGGCATAGGGACCCAGCTTTCCGGCTACATAGATTCCACACACCGCAGCCTTATGAACATTCTGGCGGATCCGGTCCTCCTTTAGAATCAACGAATTAATATAATTCCATGCTGTTGCAATCTGAGTGAAAAAATCCATCCCTCTCATCGTCAATCCAGCCTCCGGAAAGGGGGACTCTTTCTCAACTGCAAAACTGGTAAAGGATTCCCTGCCGAATTTTGAAATAAAGATCATAGAGACGCACGGCCTGGAGGATACCGCAAGAATAAGCGCCGAGATCGCCAGGGGCGAACCAGAATCACTGATAGTCATGGGAGGTGACGGCACCCTGAACGGGGTGTGCCAGAGTTTCGTGGGCAGGACGGGAACCAGCATCCTGGTGGTTCCCACCGGCACGGGTTCAGATTTCGCGAGGAGCCTGGGCATTTCCGGCGCTTCCGATGCAATGAGGGCCATACTGGGCGGAAGGACCGTTGAAACGGATTCCGTCAGGTGCACCGGGCCCTCAGGTACAAGGGTGTTTCTCAACATCATGGAGGTTGGGTACGGTGCAATGGTCATGAGGCGCGTGAACTCCGTCACAAGGAAGGGGAGGCACGTCTTCACCCGATCAGCGTTGATGGAAATACCCCACCTGCGCACATTTTCCATCGAACTCACGGGCGACTTCGGTACCGTCAGAGTGAAAAGCCCGGAAGTGGTTATAGCAAACGGGAAATATTTTGGCGGCGGGATGAAGGCATCGCCAAACTCTGACCCGTCGGACGGCATCCTGGAAATTCATGTGATCAGGGAAATCGGGAAATTCCGGCTGCTGACCAAACTGGGAAAGCTGGTGAACGGCAGCTATATCAGCGATCCGGTGGTGATGAACATGGAGACAGGCAGGCTGTCGATAACGGGAGATCCGGCTCCACTGGAAGCGGACGGAGAACACTTCGGGAACGTGCCGGTCGATCTTGAGGTGATCAGCCGGTCATTCAGGTTCTACAGGAACTGAACAGCTTTTCAGTCGGGAGGCAGCAAAAGACCGTATTCAACGACATCCATGTCGCTGTCCTCTGCCCCGATGAAAATGTGCCTGGTCTGCGTGAGTTCCGTGATGCCCTCAAGGCCAAGCTCCCTGCCCAGGCCGCTTTTCTTGAAGCCCCCCCTCGGTGCCGCCGCAGAAAGCAGGTGGTACTGGTTTATCCAGATGGTGCCCGCCTCGATCCTTCCGGCAACAGATTCCGCTCTCTTCAGATCCCTGCTCCATACGCCAGCTGCGAGCCCGTAATCCGTCCTGTTGGCAATTTCCACTGCCTCATCGTCGCTGTCGAATTCCAGCATGTTCAGGACTGGCCCGAAAATCTCCTCCCTGGCAATCCTTGAATTTGGATCGGCGCCGGAAAGCAGCGTTGGCGGGTAATACAACCCACCTTCCGGAACTGAGCCTGCAAGGTTTTTCCTGAAGATCACACTGGCTCCCTCCCTCTCCCCGGATTCCATCATGGTCTCGATTATCTTCTTCTGTTCCAGCGTGGTTATCGCACTTATGTCGGTATCCATGGACAGCGGATTTCCAGGCCTGAGTTTTGACATCAGGCGCACAAGCTCCCCTTGCAGTTTATCCCTGATAGAGGAGTGCACCAGAAGCCTGCTGCCAGATTCGCACAGCTGTCCGGAGTTGAGGTATATCCCGAACATCACACCCATTGCAGCCTTCCCGATGTCCGCGTCCTGCAGCACGATGTTGGGGGATTTCCCTCCAAGTTCAAGGGTCACCTTTTTGAGGTTGTTAGCGCACTGAACGGCGACGCTCCTGCCGACATCGGTGGATCCGGTGAAGGTGACCATGCCAACCTTTCCGTTATGCGAGAATTCTTCCCCGGCAACCGGTCCCGGCACGTTGACAACGCTTACCGATCCGCGGGGGAAACCGGCCCTGTCAATGTCCCTGGCCAGTTCCAGGGCGGTCAGGGGAGTATGCGTGGAGGGCTTCAGAACCACCGGGTTGCCTGCCAGCAGGGCGGGAGCCAGTTTCCACACCGTCATCAGGAAGGGCACATTCCATGGCACGATTGCGCCCACCACGCCCATGGGAACATTCTGCACGATGCCCCTCGATCCGGGATATTCAGGGTGATCGATCTCCCTGCATGTTGAAAACGCATCCTCCTGGGCAAAGTACCTGAGGTGCTCTATCCCGAGCGGGATATCCATCAGGGAACTCTGGCGAATGGTCTTCCCTGTGTTCATGCATTCAAGCATGGAGTACGTGTCGGACCTTTCCTGCACCAGATCGGCGAGTCTGGAAAGCAGTCTTTTCCTTTCAGCAAGACCGGTTTTCCCCCATTTGCCAATATAAGCATCATGGGCGAGGTCGATTGCCCGCCTCAGTTCCTCCCTGCCTGCCACTATGGTATATCCGATGATATTACCGTCGATCGGGCTTGTCAGTTCCGTCCTCTTCCCTTCCAGAGATTCATTTCCCGCAACCATGTTCGGGTAGGTCTCCGGTTTCCCCTTTTCAGTAGCCATAACATCTCTCCAGTGTTTCATTTACTTCCTCAGTGCTCGCTTCATATGGGTTGGTCAGCATTCCGGTTGACTCCATAGCGAGTGAAACGAGTGCATCCCTGTTCGATTCCATCTCCTCCCTCCCGATCCCAGCCTCCTTAACAGTGAGGGGCTGGCCTATCCTGGCGAACAGCTTTCTCAGGGAGGACTGAAGGTCCCCTTCCCTGAATGAGTCGGGGAATATCCTGTTCAGCCTGTCATACCTCTCCCTTGAAGATCTGCTGTTGAGGGCCACAACCTCAGGGAGAAACAGCCCAACGCTGGTTCCGTGCGGTTTCTTGAAGATCGCCCCGAATGCATGACCCAGGGCATGTGCCATTCCTATCTGGGAATTGGAGAAGGATAGGCCTGCCATGGATGCACCTATGTGGATCCTGTCCCTTGCCTCGATGCCTCCCTTCCCGTCAACGACCGCAACCAGGTTGTTGAGGATAAGTTCCAGCGCCTTCTCCGCAAGGGCATCGGAGTAGGGGTTATTCCATGAACTTGAGTATGATTCTATTGCATGGGTTATTGCGTCCACCGAGGTGCTTACAGTCAGCTGCCTTGGAAGATCGATCACCATTTCCGGATCGAGTATCGCGTAATCCGGCAGTATTTCCGGTGAAGCCAGCTCATTCTTCCTTTTCTCTTCCCTTTCAGAGATCACGGCAGCCCATGAGCATTCCGACCCGGTTCCGCTGGTTGTCGGAACGGCAATCAGCCTTGACTTCTTCCTCAGCCCAAGCGGCGAGAGAGGCGTGATATCGTAAACCTCCAGGTCTGGCCTCTCGTACATTGCAAAAATGATCTTAGCTGCATCTATGGAGGATCCGCCGCCAACCCCGATTATCCAGTCCGGCTGAAAGGCATTCACACCTTCAAGATTTGATTTGATCTGCACAAAATCAGGCTCAGGGGAGAACCCGGAGAAAATCTTGCTGCCCGCATTTTCCGGGAGGCTGTGTATTACCTTTTGCACGATACCCGAATCAGCAAGGGTGGAATCCGTGATTATCGCTGCGCGCGAGATGCCAAGGGTCTGCAGGAAGGAGAGGGATTCCGGGCCATAGACAATCTGCGGGCTCCTGAAATACCACAACCGGGATCACCCTTCGACAGGTACCATCGTCGCGGCGTTCACCATGTCCTTGGCAGCCCTGGTGAACCTCATAATTTTCATCATGGAACCTTCAAGCTTGAATTTGCCAGTGAGAACTCCCCTTATCGGATCGATCTCGTTGTGAATCATCCTAATCCAGTTCGAATGTTTGCCGATGTACCTGAACTCGGATTTGGGTATGTCTTCAGGGTTTGCCGAGTAGAGATATTTCCTGCATTCTCCATGATAGAGATCCATATAGAGGTAGGAATCAGTCGGGTTTTCCTCATCCTTCTGTATCACGAAGGTTATATCCCCTTCCCACTTCTTTCCAGAATCCCGGTAAGCTTCGCTTGAATTCAGTTTTTCGACATATTGCCTTGCCCATTCTTCAGAAGGAAATTTTGGCATGCTGAAAGTACCATATTCCGGTACATAAACATGCACCCGGAATATCTGCCTTTCTGGAATTTGTCATTGC